>JAQTLI010000118.1 GCA_028714995.1 Methylobacter sp.
ATCAGTAAAAAATGGACCATGCCTTTACATGACTGGAAAGCCGCTTTGAATCGGTTTAGTATTCAATTCGACGACCGAATGCCGAACCATTAATAAACTCCGTTTACACAAAATTCAGGACACCCTCTGCAGTTGAATGAAAATCGCTGGATTCTGATTTAAAAAAGGCGGTCATACCGCCTTTTTTATGCCTGTATTATTTTCAACTGCCCCATACAGCAGTAAATGCATTATCATTAGGCCATTAAAAACAAAAAGCCCAAAGGGCTACCTATAAAAATAATGAGCCATCATTCAGAAGCAAAAACCGACCGCAATTTATCCCTCATATTCTTATTTGCCATAACCTTATTTACCAGCGCATCACTTATGTTTGTGCTGCAACCACTGTTCGGGAAAATTTTGTTGCCTTTACTGGGAGGATCCCCCGCAGTATGGAATACATGTATGGTGTTTTACCAAAGCATTTTGTTTCTTGGTTATCTTTACGCCCACTATCTTTCCACAAGACTCAATCACCACCATCAAATTCAGATACATACGGCCGTTATTCTAATCAGTTTTTTGGCGCTGCCCTTAGCCTTGCCTGAAAATACCGTCCCCCCTACCGAAAGCAATCCGACATTTTGGCTGTTCTGGACACTATTTCTGGCCATTGGCCTGCCTTTTTTTGTGGTTTCCACAACCGCGCCGCTGATTCAAAAATGGTTCTCCAGTGTCGGTCACCATACCAGCCATGATCCCTATTATCTCTATGCAGCCAGTAACACCGGCAGCCTGATTGCCTTGCTGAGTTACCCGTTTCTGCTTGAACCCAATATCGGACTAGCCAACCAGAAGAGCTACTGGAGTGGAGGCTATCTGATACTTTGCCTGCTGATTGCAGGCTGCGCTTTTGTTCTATGGAAAAGCCAACAAAAAGTCCAATCGCAACAGGAATGGGCTATTGACGACGGCATAGATATAAAAACAATAGCCGATGAAAATAATCTCAGTCTTTCCACTAAACTACACTGGCTGGCGCTGGCCTTTGTGCCATCGAGCCTGCTTTTAGGTCTGACCAACTTCATCAGCACCGATATTGCATCCGTGCCGTTGTTATGGATCATACCTTTAACGCTCTACTTGTTGTCCTTTGTTATCGTTTTTTCAAAATGGAATGATCTAACACATCCTTTAATGGTAACGCTGCAACCGATTTTCCTGTTGCCGTTTATCGCCTATGCTTTCATTAATCCGGCAGATTTACCTTATTGGGCTTATTTGATTCTGCATTTGCTGGCATTTTTCTTTGCAGTAATGGTTTGTCACGGCGAGCTGGCTAAAATGAGACCGCATACCCAGCATTTAACAACTTTTTATCTAATAATGTCATTTGCAGGGATGTTGGGTGGCATGTTCAACACTTTTGTTGCACCGTTTGTTTTCAATGGTATATATGAATACCCGATCATGATAGTTGCAGCCTTACTACTGCGTCCAAGGCTGAAAACATCATTTGGCGAAAACAAAATAGCTTGGTCACTGCAAATTATATTACCTGCTGTTCTCGTCATTACCGGACTCATTCTTTATGTCAGCATCAATGATTTACTCCAGTATTTCGATGCCATTGTCATCAGCTTGATTGTCTTAACCTGTTTAATCTATGTATTCAGAGCGCGGCCTGTCGCCTTCGCTTTATTGACCGGCGCCATTATTTTCCTTGCCCTCGGCCTACATGGATTGTCATCCCATACACTTTATCAGGAACGCACCTTTTTTGGCGTGCTTGCAGTACGTGAAGCCGTGTTACTCAATGAACAAAACCAACCTGAAAAATATCATGAACTTTTTCACGGCACGACCAAACATGGGGCGCAACGTTTGGCTACAAACTTAAGCCAAATACCGTTAACGTATTACAGCCGCCCCGGACCTATGGGACAACTATTTAAAGAATATGACAACAGCGATCAACACTGGAATATTGGCGTTGTCGGACTTGGGGCAGGCGCCCTGGCTTGTTATGCTAAAGATCAGCAAAGTTGGACACTGTATGAAATCGATCCCTTGGTCGTAGACATAGCCAGTAACCCCGCGTATTTCACCTACTTGAGTCAATGTGCTCACAACGCAACGATACGCGTGGGCGATGCGCGTTTATCATTGGAAAAAGAACCGGATCAAAAGTTTGATTTATTAGTGATGGATGCCTTCAGCTCCGACTCCGTACCGACACATTTGCTGACTGAAGAAGCGCTTGAGCTTTATTTCAAAAAACTGAAACCCAATGGCATACTGGCATTTCATATCACTAACCGTCATTTATCACTAAAGAAAGTATTGTCGATTCATGCCGAGCATTTGCATTTTGCTGCACTGATAGAGGAATTCAAGCCACAGCAGGAAATCCCTCTGGTCGTTGCAACAGACTGGGTAGTCATGGCAAAGCATGCCGAAACACTGGAACCACTGCGCCTAAGCAGCCTTGGCAACTGGCAAAAACTACCTTTATACTTCGACATGAAGCCCTGGACTGATGACTTCACTAATATTGTAAGGATCTGGAAATAAGCTCTTTTTATGAAAATCTATGATGGTTTCAGGATCGAACTGAGACCAGGGTTTTCAAGCAATACCTTAGATGAAAGCAAGCCTATATTTTGACCTTTGTAAGGATAATGGTAGCTGATTAGGGATGCAGGCAATGTTTCTGAATCTTTATACGTCACAATAATATAGCCGGTCTGATGGCGCTCAGCCCATCTGTGTAAATCATTAAAATCCGGCAACACGGCAATCGCCTGTTTTAATCGCCCGGTAAAATGATATTGACCATGATACTTGCCGCCATACAAAGCGATGGCTTTATTTTCATCCATTAATCTGGAAATTTTGTTGGCCGCTTCTCTGGTGTCGTATCGATCAGCTTTAATTTCAAAAAAGCCACAGGAAATCACTAGCAATGCTGCAACCGAAGCCATACAGACATATAAAACCGAATCCTGTGCAGACTTTGCCTTAGTCGCCCCCAAAATCACTGCAATAATAAACAGCAGGCTTCCCCAAACAGGCGAAATTAATGATATTTCTTCCAGCCAATGATAAATATCATTTAACCAGAGCAACAACACTAACATTGCGCCAAACAACCCTAGTATCGCCATGAGAATAATATGGGCTCGTTTCCAGCGACTGTGCTCGGTTATTTCATCTGCGATCCTTGCCAGCAGCAAAGCCATGGCAGGAATCAAAGGCAACAAATAATGGATGCGCTTCCCGCTAACCAGAGAAAACGCAATAAAAACCGGCAACGCCCAGGCTAGACAAAAGCGGATACCGTAATCCTGATATGTAAGTTTTCTTAATCCGGTCCATACAGGCTTCAAAAACAGCCACGGTAACAACAATAACGGTAAGATTTGCATATACCACCACCAGGGCAACTGATGCGCAAAAGACTTAACCAAGCGTCCGCTGGTCTGCCCTAAAAAGATAGCATTTCTGTAAGACTCGCCCCCAGAGATACCGGCCGGTATTGCCCAGCACAAAGCGATTACAGCACCGATAAAAATGGCGGCAATAAGCCCTACATACCAATACATCCAGCGGAAATTCGCTGTTGATAGGCCTCGCCACCAGGGAGCCAGTAGGGCGACAGGTAAAATATGCAACAAAATCACTGGGCCTTTGCTAAGAACACCGCCGCCTATGGCTACCCCTAACAGAACCCAGTATTTTAAAGATAAGCCGGAATAAGCGAGTTTTAATAGACTATAGATGCCCAGCAATACAAAGAAAGCCAACATCATATCGAACATAGTCAACGTGCTGTAAACAATCCAGAAAAAGAATCCCAGCAAAATCAAAGGCGTAATCTCTACAACCTGTCTTCGTTCAGGCCATAAAGCACGGGCGACTGCACCGGATAAAAATAATGTCGCCAAAGAAAATAACGGGGAAATAAGACGTAATGACCAGTCGTTTACGCCAAACAGCCACCAACTTAACTGCATCAACCAGAATAACAATGGGGGTTTGTGACTGTAGGTTTCCCCATTTAAATAGGGGACGAGAAAATCATCTCTAACCCACATTTCCCAAGCGACGGAGGCATAGCGGGTTTCATCAACAGGAAATAATGGCCGGATATAAAGACTAACGGCAATTAAAACTGCCCAAATAAGAAAAATCCAAAGCCTGCCAGATAGAAATTGATACATGAGTGAAGTGTGAACTTTATTCCATTTTCAAATTTTTACGCTCGTAGGCAACAAAATACAGGTTCCGAAAATAAATAAAAAGACCAGTAAGTTGCCCCACTATAAAAACTGGATCTTTCCGGTAAATGGCATAAGCCAAAAGCGTAACTCCACCGGCTATGCTGAAATACCAGAAAGCGATTGGAAATACGCTTTTTTTCTCACGCTCACTCTTAATCCATTGCACAATAAAGCGGGCAGAAAATAACGCCTGCCCCAAAAAACCTATAACGAGCCAAATAGTCTCTTTATCAACGTTCAATTTCTTTTGTCTCTGCCAGTTTTGCCCGTTTCTGCAACCAAATCACCCCTAATATGTCGGTAATTCCCACCCAAAGCCTGTCTAACGTACCATACTTTGAATAGCCACTTACTCTGGCTCTATGATTAACAGACTCCGATATCACCTGCCCTCCCCCTCTTAGAATCAAAGCGGGTAAAAAGCGATGCATATGGTCGAAATACGGCAACTTCAGAAACTCATCTCTTAAAAACACCTTTAAACCGCAACCGGTATCCGGCGTATTATCTCCGAGCAGGCCGGAACGAACAGCATTGGCCACTTTAGATGAAAAAAGCCGCCAGGCAGAGTCATAACGCTTATTCCTCCATCCAGCTACCATCCATAAATTGGTTATGGTTTTTCTTTGTTCCATTAATACATCATATAAGCGAGGAATATCGGCCGGATTATTTTGACCATCGCCGTCTAACGTTGCAATACAGGGGTAATTTGCTGCTTTCACTCCAGTATAAATGGCAGTGCTTTGCCCGCAGCTTTGCTGATGATGAATTACCCGTAGCATTTTGACATTTTGTTGTGTCTGCCTTAAAACTGCCGCTGTATCATCATTACTGCCATCATCGACATAAATGATTTCATAGGCTTCGGCCCGACTCATAGCCTTAACGATCTCTTCAATTAAAGGGATGATATTATCGGCTTCATTATGAACAGGAACAACAATGGAAATTTTCACAGTCCCCTCCTCCTAAGCAAGAGATTTTTAAAACCATAAAAAAAGGCCACATTCTCACAAATGCAGCCCTTTTCACTTCACATGGGTTTACCCCATAATGATAACGATAGATTACCGTTTTGAGTACTGTGGACGTTTTCTAGCTTTGTGCAAGCCAACTTTTTTACGTTCAACAATACGCGAATCACGCGTAACAAAACCAGCTTTTCTAAGCGCTGGACGTAAGGCTTCATCGTATGCCATCAATGCACGCGTCAAACCGTGACGAATAGCACCAGCTTGACCAGAAGGACCACCACCTTTAACGATCACGTTAACATCGAATTTCCCTTCCATATCAACACACTCAAGTGGTTGACGAGAAACCATCTGATCGGTTTTGCGACCAAAATAGTCTTCGAGAGTTTTCTTGTTAATTGTGATTTTTCCAGTGCCTGTTGTTGCGTAAACACGTGCTATTGCACATTTACGACGACCTGTTCCGTAATACTGAGCTGCTGCCATGGTCTACCCGCTTATAATTCTAAAACTTGTGGCTGTTGAGCCTGATGATCGTGTTCAGGACCTGCATAAACTTTCAATTTCTTGAACATTGCACGACCCAATGGATTGTTAGGTAACATTCCTTTAACCGCTGTATTAAGAATACGATCGGGGAAAGTTTTTCTTAATTTACCCAGGCTAACGGTTTTTAAATTACCGATGTAACCTGTGTGGTGTTGATACAACTTATCTTTTTCTTTATTGCCTGTAACGCCGATTTTCTCTGCGTTTACTACAATAATGTAATCACCGGTATCAACATGCGGTGTATATTCTGGTTTGTGTTTACCGCGAAGACGACGCGCAATCTCAGAAGCAAGACGACCTAGCGTCTTTCCTTCTGCATCAACTACGTACCAATCGCGCTTAACTTCTGCTGGCTTTGCACTAAATGTTTTCATCGTTACTTAGGCTTTCTGTTAAAGGCTCAATAAAAGAGCGAGAATTCTACTAAACATTACTGAATTTTTCAAGCTTATTTATTAACAAGCTAGCATTCATGTTCATAGTTTTAATTATACCCAATCGGCAACCATACTCATAACTTAATATTTAATGAGTGCAATTTACGATACAAATGCGTTCGCTCCATGCCAACTGCGTCTGACAACTTTGCAACACTCCCGCCCGTTCTTTCAAAATGATACTCTAAATAAGCCTTCTCAAAATGATCCCTGGCCTCTTTTAATGGCAAATTGAAAAACTCTGGAACCGACGCAGAAGTAACCGCATCACCAATCACCGATCCCAGTGCCGACTTTACTTCATCTAATTCTATATCTTCGCCAACACCGAGAATCATCAGTCGTTGCACCAGATTTTTTAATTCCCGCACATTTCCTCGCCAACTGTAATTTCGTAAAAAATTCTGTGCTGCCATGGAAAACTTCCGGAATGCCAATTTATCCTGGGTAACAAAGTAATCAACATAAAAACTCAATAGCCCTGGCACATCCTCGCTATGTTCTCGAAGCGGCTGAATATCGAGCGTGACTTCGTTAAGTAAATAATATAAATCCTGTCGAAAACGCCCAGCTTTGACCGCTTCATCCAAGGCAATCCGGGTTGACGCGACAATCCTGACATCGACACGAACAGCCGAACTGCCCCCAACGCGTAAGAAAGAACTCGACTCCAGGGCACTGAGCAGCCTTAACTGGGTTTCCTTATCCATGTCGCCAATTTCGCCTAAAAACAGCGTTCCTTTATGTGCGCGTTCTAACAAGCCTGGATAAACTTTCCCGGCATCTTCTTTACCGAAAAACTCTACTGCCGAATTTTCCGGCGATATACTGCCTACTGCCACATCAACAAAGGGACCATCCCGATGCGCGCTATTATTATGCAAATAACGCGCATACATCTCTTTACCAACACCTGCCTCTCCGACAAACAATACCCGTGCATCATGCTGAGCCAATCGCTTTAATTGATCTTTAGTTCTCGCGACTGTGGCACTTTTCCCTACAGGCTCGATATCCACAACAAGCTGCTGTTTTAGCCCTGCATTTTCTATTTGTAGATGGCTGGCTTCCAAAGCTCTTTCTACAATCAATAATAATTTTGCCAAAGATAATGGCTTCTCAAGAAAATCATATGCCCCCAATCTAGTCGCTTCAACAGCAGCCTCAACGGAACCGTGTCCTGACATCATGATCACCGGACAAAGCATTGCTTCTTCGGTGACCCATTCTTTCAATAACGTAATCCCATCGGCATCAGGCATCCAGATATCCAGCAATATAAGATCGGGCTTGTTAGACTGTTTTAATTCCCGCGCTTCGCTTGCGTTCTCGGCCATAGAGACCTGATAACCTTCATCTTCTAGAATTTCGCATACAAGACGGCGAATATCCGGCTCATCATCTACAACTAATATATGAGGTGTATATACATTCATGTTTTTACGGCATCTCAAAAGTTACACGCTGGAAGCTGTATTATAAATCCCGCTCCCACTTTACGACTGGTGTCGACCCATATTGCACCGCCATGTTCTTCAATTATTTTTTTCACTAT
>JAQTLI010000119.1 GCA_028714995.1 Methylobacter sp.
CATGTATGAATATCAGATAGAAGCTGAACTTATTTACCATTTCATCCAGGATGGCCTTCGAGCGGTTGCTTATCCTTCGATTGTTGCCGGCGGAAAAAATGCCTGCGTCCTGCACTACACTGAAAATTCAGACAAATTAAAAAGCGGCGATCTGCTGCTCATTGATGCGGGCGCTGAGTGTGACCATTATGCTGCAGATATTACCCGTACCTTTCCGGTTTCAGGCTCTTTCAGCGAGCCACAAAAACAACTCTATCAGCTGGTCCTGGATGCCCAGTCTGCGGCAATCGCACAGATCAAACCGGGCCTACCCTGGCATCTGGCTCATGAGGCTTCGGTTGAAACGCTTACTAAAGGACTGGTATCTTTGGGACTACTCAAAGGCAAGGTATCAAAACTGATTAAAGATGAAAAGTATAAACAGTTTTATATGCACAGAATTGGTCACTGGTTAGGGATGGATGTGCATGATGTGGGCGACTATAAAGTGGATCAGGAATGGCGCTTGCTGGAACCTGGAATGGTACTGACCATAGAGCCCGGCCTGTATATTCCGGCGGACTGCACAACCGTTGATAAGAAATGGTGCGGCATAGGCATCCGCATTGAAGACGATGTCTTGGTAACTGCAAAGGGGCATGAGATATTGACCAGCGCAGTGCCCAAGACTATAGAAGAAATTGAAGCACTCATGCAGGCGGCTTGATGCAAAACGATTTGCAATATGATTATGACCTATTGATTGCTGGCGGCGGATTGGCAGGTAATTGTCTGGCACTGGCGTTAAAAGATACCGGGCTGCGGATTGCCATTATTGAAGCCAATACCCGCGAACAATTGCGCACATCCCCTGCCGGTGACAGGGCGCTGGCTTTGGCCGCCGGCACCATAAAAATGCTGGATGCATTGGGCATTTGGCAGGGTGTCAGTCAGGCTGCCACAGCGATCAAAAATATTCACATTTCTGACCGGGGTCATTTTGGCAAAGTCAGGCTTTCTGCACAAAAAGAGAACGTAGCGGCACTGGGCTATGTGATTACTGCGCGGGAAATTGAAACGCATGTCGCCAGCCTGGTGAAACAGGCTAATATAGAGCTGATCTGCCCTGCCCGCGTAGTCGGGTTGATGGCTGGAGACAATGCAATCAATGTCAGCCTAAAGCGCGGCGATGAGCCCTTGAACCTGTCTGCAAAGCTACTGGTTGGTGCGGACGGCGGCAATTCATCAGTCCGCAAGCTGCTGGACATTGCTCAGCAGGTAACCGAGTACGGACAAACCGCGCTGGTCACCACAGTAAAATCATCCATCCCCCACAAAAACACCGCCTATGAGCGCTTTACCGCTTCAGGGCCGCTGGCCTTGTTGCCCGTTGATAGCAATCATTGCGCAGTGGTCTGGACGCGCACCAATGAAGATGCTGACGCTCTCATGTCAGGCGGTGAAACTGACTTTCTGGCTGAGCTCCAAGAATGTTTTGGCTATAGACTGGGGGAGCTTACCTTGTCCGCTCCTAGACGGACTTTTCCGCTGTCGCTGATACGTGCCGACAAAATGGTTGCCGACCGAACCGTGATTATTGGCAATGCAGTACACCAACTGCATCCGGTTGCAGGACAGGGTTTTAACCTGGGGTTACGGGATGTTGTGCAATTGGCCGAAATGATCATCGAACAAAATGAAGCCGCCAAAGACATTGGTGCTCCCGATTTTTTAAAGGCATATGCGGAGGCTAGGCAAAAAGATCACGACAAGACCATCGCATTTACTGACAATGTAGTGCGAATATTTTCCAGTGACTGGTTGGCGCTGGCCGCAGCCAGAAATATTGGCCTGGCACTGCTGGATCACATCCCTGCCGCAAAAGCGCTGCTTACCCGACATGCAATGGGACTTGCCGAACGGTTGCCGCGACTGGGTAGCAGGAGATAGGCACAATGACTGATCGTTATGAAGTAATAGTCGTCGGCGGCGGCATGGTGGGTGCGGCAACGGCTTGTGCTTTGGCGCATGGCGGCATCAAGGTTGCCCTGTTAGACAGGTTTAACCCGGAACGGCAATGGCCTGCTGAACCGGTTGATATCCGCGTTTCTGCTTTAACTAAAGCCTCTCAAAATATACTGGAAATGTTGGGTGCCTGGCCGGGCATGGTGCAGCGTGGCGTTTGTGCTTACCGGGACATGAGGGTATGGGATGCCAGTGCCGATGGTGAACTGCACTTTGATTGCGCTGACACAGAATTCAACGAACTGGGCCATTTAGTCGAAAACAGAGTGACGGTTGCCGCCCTTTGGGATGCGCTGGACACCTTGCCTTCTGCAACTTGTATAACACCTGCGATAGTCGCCGGGATGCAGCTTAACGATAACGGCCGGCTGGTAAAATTACAAGATGGCCGCAGCCTTGAGGCGGATTTGGTGATTGCTGCCGATGGCCGCGAGTCTGCATTAAGGGCTATGGTGGGAATAGACATTACCGGATGGGACTATCATCAGGACGGCCTGGTCGCCACGGTAACGACTGAAATGAGTCATCAATTCACAGCATGGCAACGTTTCCTGGATGAAGGGCCGTTGGCTTTTCTGCCGCTGAAAAACGGGCAATGTTCGATCGTCTGGACCTTGAGTACTGACACGGCAAAAAGCTATTTAGCGCTAGCTGACGAAGATTTTCTTCAGGTTTTGGAGCAGGCTTCAGGCGGCATTCTGGGCAAGATGCTGGCTGTAGGCCCACGGGCTGCATTTCCTTTACGCTTTCAATACGCAAACCGCTATATTGATGAGCGTTTCGCGTTAACTGGAGATGCAGCTCATGCCATGCACCCTTTAGCGGGACAAGGAGCGAATGCCGGATTATTAGATGCAGCAGCCATTGCGGAGCTGGTGATCCAAACCAGGCAGGAAAGAAGACCATTATCCAGCTCACGCTTCCTGCGTCGTTATGAGCGCTGGCGTAAAGGCGACAATTTAATGATGATGGCTAGCATGGATATTATCAACAAGACCTATAGCGTGACATCACCGCCTTTTGCCAGTCTCCGTTCAGCAGGCATGAACTGGGTCAATAATACAGCCATGGTGAAAGCTTACTTTAATCACTATGCGATGGGTTTGCGCGACGATTTGCCTAAGCTGGCAAAAGGTCAAATTTGCTGGTAATTGTCAAAATTTAAATGCTAAATGCCGGATAGATTTGCATTTCTTCCTATTTAGAGTTTACCCTGCTCACCTGCTTCTGGTATATTCCAAGTCTAGCGATTTGCTTTGCCTGCTGACCGGCATGCGCTTATTTTTCAGGGCAGTGATAAATAAAAAAAATTAATCTAAGAGGTGGAGAGCCATTATGACTGAGGTGTTATTTATATTAACTACGATTTTTGTTGCTTATGTTGCTTATGCGCTTGTAAGCGAACAAAAAGCAGCTGCTAAAACTCAAGCGCCAATTGCACAACCTGAAAAAAAGGTGGTGGCTGAGGAACAAGCAAAGCCAAAGGCTGTCGCCACAAAAGCAAAGCCAGCTCCAGCTAAAGCTGCCGCGCCTAAAGTAGCGGTTGCGCCTAAACCGGTAGCAACCAAGGCAGCTGCACCCAAAGCGACAGTCAAGCCAGCGGCAACTAAAGCAGCTGCACCTAAAGTAGCCGCTAAAAAAGCCGCTACTGCTACAGCGCATGCCGCAGGATTAAAAGATCCAAAAACAGGAGAGGTTGCTAAAACTTACAGCAATTATCGGTTTACCAAACGCTGGATCAAAGACGCGTTGGTTGCAGAAGGTCTTCTAGACAAAGTTTATACAACTAATGAACTGGATACTGCAACTGAAGCGAAAATAAAAAGCGCCATAGAGCAGCTTGAAAGCATGCCTAAATACCAAGCATAAAATATAGACCGTTAATAACTAATCAGCAGATCAATTCTGCTGGTTAGTTATCCAGATCAAGCATTTTCAGACGATATTGTAATGATCTGAAAGACAACCCCAGCTGCTCGATCGTGGCAGTTTTGTTCCATTCGTTTTCCTCAAGCGCAATCGTAATTGCTTTTCTTTCAATCGCTTCCAAATGATCTTCCAACGACCCTGAAGCCAGATCGTGTTCCGGAGCATCTGAATGGTTCAGTATGCCTATCGGCAGGTTCAAGTCATCTATCTCTATGCTTTTACCGTCATATAATGCAAGGGCTCTTTCCAAAATATTCTCAAGCTCACGAACATTGCCAGGGAAATGATACTGCTGCAATGCCGCTAATGTCGATGCCGATAAAACAGGCTTATTTTGTTTGCTAGCGCCTGTCAGTTTAACCAATATATGCTCGGCAAGAGCCGGTATATCACCGGACCGCTCACGCAAAGGCGGGACGCTAAGGTCAATAACATTGATGCGATAATATAAATCCTGCCTGAAACTGCCGTTCTGAACCATCTCGCCAAGGTTCCGATGGGTGGCACTAAGCAAACGGATATCGACCGGGATTTCCTGGCTCTCTCCCACACGGCGTATTTTTTTTTCCTGAATGGCCCGTAATAATTTAACTTGCAAGGACAAGGACAAGTCGGCAACCTCATCGAGGAATAATGTGCCACCTTCTGCGGCCTGGAATAAGCCTTTTTTATCGCTGACTGCACCGGTAAAACTGCCCTTTTTGTGACCGAAAAACTCACTTTCCATCAACTCATGAGGAATGGCACCACAGTTAATTGCGACAAAGGGCTTGTCACTGCGGGAGCTTTGCTGGTGAATCAACTTTGCAACCAGTTCTTTACCTGAACCGGACTCACCGCTGATGTAAACCGGTGCCTGGCTGCGGGCAAGTTTGGCAATTTTTGACCGAATCTCTCGCATAATCAACGATTCGCCTAGCAATAAATGGCGAGTCCGTCTGTCGACCTGATCGGAAAGCTTTAGCGCGCTGCTGACAAGTTGCCTGAGTACCGACAAATCAACGGGTTTGGAGATAAAATCGAATGCGCCCTTCTTCATTGCCAGTATCGCCGTATCCATATTGCCGTGCGCTGTAATAACGGCAACCGGTACCGGGTTGGCCATGGACTGGATGGTGTCAACCAGCTCCAGCCCATTGCCGTCAGGCAGCCTCATATCGGTCAAGCAAAGATCAAACGACTTTCGTTGTAATAATGCTCTGGCCTGGGCAATGTTTTCTGCGCAATGCGTTTGAATATCCATCCTGTTAAGAGTGATTTCCAACAGCTCTCGGATATCCGGTTCGTCGTCGACGATCAACGCCAATGGTTTGTTCATATTTCAATTATTGTCTGCTCAGCATCCAGTAAGCAGAGTCGAAAAAAGCTCCGGTTATCGTCGGTTAAATGATAGCTTAATTTCGCCTGGGTTAACTCGGCCAATTCCCTTGAGATATATAGGCCCAGCCCGTTTCCGCTGGAAGATGTAGTAAAAAAAGGTTCAAAAAGATGATTGCGGTGTTCAAGGCTGATGCCAGACCCGTTATCAATGACTTCTATGCAAGGCGCCTGTTGAAACATATAGGAATGTAAAATTATTTGTCCGGCCTCAGGCTTTCCATACCTCAGCGCGTTTTGACAAAGGTTGTCCATAATCTGTCTTAAATGCCCGGGATCAATAAAAGCACATAACGGTTCAGCCGCAATTGTTAGCTTGAAAATATCGGCATTAACGGCATGATCAAGTATGGCACTTTCCAGGTATTTGTCTAACCAGGGCGTTAAAAAAACCTTCTCTCGCCTTGAATCGGTTCTTCTGGACAGCTGCAGAATATCGTCAATGATCCGGTTAACGCGACCGGAATGCGTCTGAATGATTTGTGTCAAGCGCTGGTCTTGCGTCGATAAATACGGATTTTCTGAGAGCAATTGCCCGGCATGGCTTATTGCACCTAACGGGTTGCGTATTTCATGAGCAATACTGGCAGTGAGCCGACCCAAAGAGGCAAGTTTGCTTTGCTGCAAGCGTTGATTATAAAGGGTGACATCTTCAATAATAATCATATAAAAAAATTCATTGCCGGTCGGCAGGAGCGTAAATTGGATACGAATTTCGGACTGATTCAGAAGCTGCAGGCTCACGGAGTCCTGCTCAGGATCAATCAACCAAACCTGAAAAGCCTCTGACAGATATTCTGAAACATCGTTTAGATTGACCGGTGGTATCCCTAAATTTGCCAGCCGTATTGTGGCCTCATTAACCATCTGAATAGCCTCGTGCTTGTCGGTAATAATGATGCCCGACTGCAGATGCTGGATAATGTACCGGTTGAGATCCTCCAGTTTAACAATGGTTTGTTGCTGCTCATCGGCAAGCTGTAATATCTGTTCGCTACGTTTTGCAAGAATATAGGACAGCAAGGCAATGGTAAAAAACGCAGCGCCCAGCATTCCTGCGTAAGTATAGGTAACTGTTTCAAAACTGCCAGTGTAGCCAGCATAGATTTGTTCGGCCAATACGGACAGACTGGCTATGGCGGCAAAAACCATGGCACAGCGACCGCCTATCAATAATCCGCCTGATGCGATGGATACGGCGAGTAGCGTACCCATGCCACTGTTAACGCCGCCACAGGCATGCATTAACAGAGTGAGAATAATAATGTCGGTAAAAATGAGTACTTGCGCTTGCGCAGTGTACCCGGTGAATCTCCCGAATATGCAGACAGCGGAGATAACGGAAAGAATTAAGTACACCTGGCTGCAAACCATGAATAACTGGCTGTCGTAGCCGCCAAGTAACGAAGGTCCGGTGTGACTGTCAAATAAAACAATAAATAAACCGGCGAGAGTCAGGCGATAAGCCAAAAAAACTTTCAGCAATGTCCATGCCTGTTTAGCAGGGATACCATAGCCTTTGGAAAAAGGACAAGGATAGATAGTCTCAGTGGTATTTGCAGGCATATTCGTTTTTAGGATGGTGTTTTGCAGGGACTTCGTTAGAATATTCAAATGAATAAGCATAGCATTGATGTAAATGCTTGAGAAAATATCCGCCGGTGTCCACCAGCCAATTAGGAGCGCTAAATGAATATTCATGAATATCAGGCTAAACAGTTATTTAAGGATTACAAAATACCTGTACCTGATGGCAAGCACACAGCAACGCTGGAAGGTACAGGGCAGATTGCTAAAGAGCTGGGCGGTGATGGCTGGGTGGTTAAGGCTCAGGTTCATGCAGGCGGACGAGGTAAAGCAGGAGGCGTAAAGCTGGCGAAAAGTTCGGCTGAAGTTGTCGAGTTTAGCCGCGACATGCTGGGAAAGCGGCTGGTTACCAAGCAGACAGGCGCAGAAGGACTACCGATTAACTCACTGCTGATAGAAAAAACCTACCCAATCAAGCGTGAGTTATATCTGAGTGTGCTGGTTGATCGCGGAAGTGAACGCATCATCTTTATAGCCTCAGCGGCGGGCGGCGTGGACATAGAAACCGTCGCCCATGAATCACCCGAGCAGATTATTTCCGTACAAGTCAGTCCGGCGGCAGGCCTACAGTCCTATCAATGCCGGAAAATCGCCTACGCTTTGGACCTTAAAGGGCCGCAGATCAAAGCCCTGGAAAAAATAATGTTTGGCTTGTATGACTTGTTTCTGGCAAAAGATGCCAGCCAAATTGAAATCAATCCGCTAATAGAAACGCAAAGCGGCGATTTATTGGCTCTGGACGCCAAAATTAATTTTGATGATAACGCGGTGGCGATTCATCCCGATATTCTGGCGATGAAAGACCCGACACAAGAAGACGACAAAGAAAACCAGGCCCAGCAATTCGGGCTTAA
>JAQTLI010000120.1 GCA_028714995.1 Methylobacter sp.
ATCTAAACCGATTGTCGTAATATTCATGGCGGATTCCTCTTCTTCATTTAAGTGGTTGTTACTTTCTTCCACTTTGGCACATCGCGATGCCGCTGGGAAGAGGAGGAGTCCATACCATTATCCTATGCGGGCTAACCGGGCGCGGCCCGGAAAGTTGAAAAAAATAAAACCGTATTATAACCGCGCTCCGCTTGAGCGCCATGTTATGCGAGTTCATAAGGTACGTGCCTCTATCCATAGTCGTTCCTTGCCCACCTGCCTATACCAAACCTCAAATTGAGAGCGGTAATGCTCAAAAGGCTCGGATAGCTTTTGACGGGGATCTTCGCTGAGAGAGTACGCCATACCCTCCATAAACCATTGCGGTTCGCGCCATGCTTTTATCATGCCCAGCTTTTCATTCTGAAGGTGGTGAATCATTTCATGGCGCACATAGTATGGTTTCCATGCGCGAGGGCTGATGACAATACCAAATGTGCCGACATTCACACCCGCTCGTTGCCCCATTTCAAAGAATTGAGAGCAGGTGTCAGAACTGCAGAAAATAACGCGGGGTTTATTCTCGATTGATCCAACAGATAAATCGACAAAATGCAATGCTTCATTGTAAAGCTTGGCAGCTTCGTGATATCGGGACACATCATCTGTACACAATGTGTCATTACTGCAGGAAACCCCAGCCAGTTCAGGTGCAACCACTCGAACAGGCTTAAAGAATGCCCAGGCTGCGACAGGGGCGCAAAGCATGCCGATAAGCAATAGACGTTTCAACATATGAACCTCTCAAGACGCATAATTAATATTAGACATCATAATTAGACGCAAAACATTGCGTCACAGGTTTATCTAATACCTTATAAAAATTAAAAATCATTGTTTTTCATTCGCTTGCGTTAATTTAGTGCATCCTAAAATAAAACCGGGTAGCGTCATATAAAGCACGGGAAATAAATTAACCCATAAACATTCACGACAAAAGATACTAACTTTAAACCCTAGACTACGCAAACATACGTATTTTCCCAACCAAAACCTTCATTTTCTCCGCCACTTCTATATCCCCCATCAAAACCCCCATCAACTCATCATCCTCAAGCTTTAACAGCTCAACAAACAAAGCCTTCTCTCCCTCATCCGCATGCAAATACCCCGTTTCCAGATATTGCTTGAGCATCAAATCCAGCTCTTTGGTGCCGCGCCTGCACTGCCACTTTAATCTGGCGATTTCATTCATTAGCCCAGCTTTCTTTGCACAAGCAGTTTTTTGGTTTCAGCGATGGCTTTGGCCGGATTCAGGTCTTTGGGGCAGGTATCGGTACAGTTCATGATGGTGTGGCATCGGTACAATTTGAAAGGATCTTCAAGCTCGTCAAGACGTTCGCCGGTGCTTTCGTCACGGCTGTCGACCAGCCAGCGGTAGGCTTGCAACAAAATGGCGGGGCCCAGATAACGCTCGCTGTTCCACCAGTAACTGGGGCAACTGGTCGAGCAGCAGGCGCACAGGACGCAGTCATATAGACCGTCCAGTTTTTCTCGGTCTTCCCTGCTTTGCAGACGTTCGGCATCGGCTGGTGGCGGGGTTTGGGTTTCGATCCAGGGTTTGATTGACGCGTATTGCGCATAAAAATGGGTCATGTCCGGCACGAGGTCTTTGATAACCTGCAGGTGCGGCAATGGAAAGATCTTGATGGTGCCAGAATAGGAATCTATGGCTTTGGTGCAAACCAGGGTGTTTTTTCCGTTAACGCACATTGCGCATGAACCGCAGACGCCTTCACGGCAAGAGCGCCTGAAGGTTAAGGTGGTGTCGATTTCATTTTTGATTTTTAGAATGGCGTCCAGCACCATCGGGCCGCAGCTGTCCATATCCAACTCATAAACATCAATGCGCGGATTTTCGCCTGAATCGGGGTTCCAGCGGTAGATTTCAAAACGACGGATGTTTGTTGCGCCTTGTGGCGCCTTAAAGGTTTTGCCTTCGGTTAAAACCGAGTTTTTTGGCAGCGTGAATTCAGCCATTAGTACACCCTCTCTTGCGGTGGAATAACTTCAACTTCATCGGTCAATGTGTACATATGTACAGGCCTGTAATCGATTTTAACCTTGTCGTCAGTCAGCCAGGTCAAGGTATGTTTCATCCAGTTTACGTCATCGCGTTTGGGAAAGTCTTCCCGGGCATGACCGCCACGGCTTTCGGTCCGGTTGCCTGCCGCGTTAAGGGTGACCGTTGCCTGACTCAGCAAGTTATCGAGTTCCAGCGTTTCAACCAGATCGGTATTCCAGATCATGGATTTATCGGCGACATTGACATCGGCAAAGGTTTTTCTGACTTCCGCCATGGCTTTAATGCCTTCATCCAGCGTTGCACCGGTTCTGAATACAGCCGCCTTGGTTTGCATGACTTTCTGCATATCCAGACGGATATCCGAGGTACTGCGACTGCCACCAGCATTGCGGATTTTATCAAAGCGGGCGAGGGCTTTATCACAGGCATTTTTTGCCAGCGATTTATGAGCTGTTTCCGGTTTGATGAGCTCTGCGCAACGTATGGCGGCAGAGCGACCGAACACCACCAGATCGAGCAGGGAATTTGAACCCAAGCGGTTAGCCCCATGTACTGAAACACAGGCCGCTTCGCCGATTGCCATCAGGCCCGGTACGACTTTGTCGGGATTATCGCCCTCAAGCGTCACCACTTCGGCTTTATAGTTGGTTGGAATACCGCCCATGTTGTAATGCACGGTAGGCAGAACGGGAATCGGCTCTTTGGTGATATCGACCCCGGCAAAAATTCTTGATAAGTCGGCAATGCCCGGCAAGCGCTCGTGAATAATGGCCGGATCAAGATGCTCAACATGCAAATAGACCTGGTCTTTATGCGGCCCTACGCCTCGACCTGCATTAATTTCCATGGTAATAGCGCGGCTCACTACATCTCGTGAGGCCAGGTCTTTAGCGTGTGGCGCATATCTTTCCATAAACCGCTCGCCTTCGGAGTTGGACAGATAACCGCCCTCGCCTCTTACGCCTTCGGTAATCAAGCAGCCTGCGCCGTATATGCCGGTCGGATGGAACTGCACAAATTCCATATCCTGCAGCGGCAAACCTGCGCGCAGCACCATGGCGTTGCCGTCACCGGTCACCGTATGTGCCGAAGTGCAGGAAAAATAAGTGCGTCCGTAACCGCCCGTTGCCAGGACGGTCATGTGGGATTTGAATAAATGCAGTGAACCGTCATCCAGACACCAGGCCAAAACGCCGCGGCATTCGCCGTCTTCCATAATCAGATCCAGCGCAATGTATTCGACAAAGAATTCAGCATTGTGCTTTAAGGACTGCTGGTACAGGGTATGCAAAATCGCATGACCGGTCTTATCAGCCGCCGCGCAAGTGCGCTGCGCCAGGCCTTTGCCCTGATGGGTGGTCATGCCACCAAAAGCACGCTGATAAATTTTGCCGTCCTCGGTTCTGGAAAAAGGCACGCCATAATGTTCCAGTTCGATAACGGCAGGAATGGCTTCGCGGCACATGTATTCAATGGCATCCTGATCGCCCAGCCAATCGGAACCTTTGACGGTGTCATACATGTGAAAACGCCAGTCGTCTTCGCCCATATTTCCCAACGCCGCGCTGATTCCGCCTTGTGCCGCAACGGTATGACTGCGGGTTGGGAATACCTTGGTGATACAGGCTGTTTTCAGGCCTTTTTCCGCCATACCCAACGTGGCGCGTAGCCCTGCACCGCCTGCCCCGACTACAGCAACATCGTAAGTATGTTCAATAATCTTATAATCAGCCGCCATGAGTTACCCTACCAATACAATGCGAAACACGGCAATCAACGCTGCGATCGCCAGAAACAGAAAAACCAGGTTTATCACCCAGACTGAAATAATCTTCAAGCCTTCGGCGGCAACATAGTCTTCAATAACAACCTGCAAACCCAGAGCTGCGTGATAGAAAACGGCAACAATCCAGGCCACGATACAGACGGTATTTAAAGGTGATGCCAGCCAGTCTACCGTTTGTTGATAGGGCGCGTGAATGCTCAAATCAAGAAAGGTTATCAGCCAAAAAGATAACGGAATCAGCGCCGCAGCGGTAACGCGCAGCATCCACCAATGAAAGGTTCCGGTTTTTGCAGAACCCAGGCCGCGAACCTTGGCTAAAGGCGATCTATAATCCATAAACTATCCTTACCTCACACATAGAAAAACAACCAGAGTAAGCGCTAATGAGGCAACCAGCTCAACCAGTGCATATCGAGTCAAAGTCTCAACTTCAAACCCCTTTCCGGCATCCCAAATCAAATGCCGAACGCCATGACATAAATGAAAAAAGAGCGCGTAAATAAATCCCCAGTAGATCACCTGCACCGGCCAAAGACCCATGATATTCTGCATATCGAAATAGGCTTCTGCACCGCTGGCAAGCGCTGAAACGATACACACAAAAAATAGCAAGCCGAGTGACAGCATCACGCCGGTCATGCGGTGGGAAATGGAAATAATGCCTGTTAAAGGCAGTTTGTAGATTTGAAAATGCGGGGACGTGGGTCTGTTATTGTTGATTGCCATATGGGTATCCCGTGGTTTGCTTACATGGATGTGTAAAGAGCAGCTTTATTTTTCCAGAGTCAAAGCGCCTTTGCTCCTGCCTTTGCGATTTGACCGTCTTCTGCGGACTTAACACCGCTAACACCGATAGCGCCAACGGTTTCGCCATTGACAACCAATGGCAGGCCACCCTCAACTGCGACCACGCCACGTAAACTCATGCAGCCGCTATGTCCTGACGCCACCTTTTCTTCCCAGACCTGTGTCGGGCGTCTAAACAGTAACGCCGCTTTAGCTTTATCAATAGCGATATCAATGCTGCCCAGCAGCGCATCTTCCCGTTGCAGGTATTTCAGGTTTCCGCCTTCATCAACGACAGCAATAACCACATCCCAGTTATTACGCTCGGCTTCTGCTTGCGCTGCGGCAGCGACACGCTTGGCATCATCCAGGGTTATTACGTTTTTTGTTTTCATTATTTATTTGTCATCTTAAAGACACACTTGGATTTGTAAGCAGGTTATTAACTGATGTTACGCAGCCCTTAATTTCTGTAATTCTTCATAAGCCATCTGGTTCGTTTTTATGAAAAGCTTACCCCGTAACGCAAAATAATTGGCCCTATGCTTAATCTTCAGACACTCCAGCTTTAATATCGCATAGATGGACATGAAGATATGGTTGTTTTTCTTTATCCCAAAATAATACGCTTTTGGGGAGGCGAGTGCGTAACATCAGTTGTAAAATAACTGAATGATCATTGCTGTCTAACAAATTTCGGGTATTAGCAGGCAAGGAACACGACCAAAGAAAAGCAATAATCAAACCATCTATAATTTTTAACTGTTTATCAAAAAGTTATGGCTATTTATGAACTGTAAATAAAAATAAAAAAACGGGAAATCACACCGTAAGTGCGTTATTTGCCATAGTTTTTTTATGATATTCCAGAGCCATTATCACTTGGTAAAATCGTTTTCCTTATTGACTAGCTACGGATTTATTCTCTCCTCAGTAGATTGTTCATAAAGCTTTGCTACTAAAACGCTCTAAAATTAAAGGAACTAATAAAAGCTATGCAGGCTTCCAGAAAAATCAATAGCTATAGCGAATTTAAAAATTTGTAACTCATTAATTTTCTTTTGTGCCTGCGTAACATCAGTTATTAAATCTCTTTAGTGAAACTGGTCTTCTTCCGTAGAACCGGTCAGCGCAGTAACGGAAGATGTACCGCCCTGAATAACAGTGGTTACGTCATCGAAATAGCCGGTACCCACTTCCTGCTGATGAGCGACAAAAGTGTAGCCCTTGCCGGCCGCCGCAAATTCAGGTTCCTGAACCATTTCGACATAGTGCCGCATGCCCTCCCCTTGCGCATAGCTATGCGCCAATTGGAACATGTTGTACCACATATTATGGATGCCCGCTAAGGTAATGAACTGGAATTTGTAGCCCATTGCGCCCAGTTCTTTCTGGAATTTTGCGATGGTGGCGTCATCCAGGTTTTTCTTCCAATTGAAGGAGGGCGAGCAGTTGTAAGCCAACAATTGATCGGGATATTTATCATGGATCGCATCAGCGAATTGCTTGGCTTCTTCCAGCGATGGTTTTGCAGTTTCACACCACAGCATGTCCGCATAAGGCGCGTAAGCTAAACCGCGGGAAATGGCCTGATCTATACCATGCTTGACGCGATAGAAACCTTCCGATGTCCGTTCGCCGGTCACGAAGGGTTTATCGTTAGGATCAATGTCCGACGTTAACAAATCTGCCGCATTGGCATCGGTACGCGCCAGCACGACAGTAGGCACGCCTAGTACATCAGCGGCCAAACGTGCAGCCGTCAGTTTCTGGATAGCGTCACAGGTAGGCACCAACACTTTCCCGCCCATGTGCCCGCACTTTTTAACCGAGGCCAATTGATCTTCCCAGTGCACACCCGCTGCACCCGCGTTTATCATCGACTTCATCAGCTCGAAAGCATTCAGTACACCCCCGAAGCCGGCTTCGGCGTCGGCAACGATAGGCAGGAAATAGTCGATGAAGTTTTCATCATCCGGATTGATGCCTTTGCTCCACTGGATTTCGTCAGCGCGTTTAAAGGAGTTGTTGATGCGCGTAACAACGGCAGGTACCGAATCAACCGGGTACAGCGACTGATCAGGGTACATGGCTGACTGGGTATTATTATCCGCAGCAACCTGCCAGCCTGACAGATAAATCGCTTCCATACCGGCTTTGGCTTGTTGAATCGCCTGGCCGCCGGTCAAAGTACCTAACGCATTAACATAGCCTTTTTTAGCACCACCATTGACCAGATCCCATAATTTTTCAGCACCTTGCGTAGCCAGGGTGTTTTCAATCTTCATGGACCCACGGAGGCGCACAACATCTTCCGCCGAATAGTTGCGTGTTACACCCTTCCAGCGCGGATTCTCGGCCCAATCCATTTTTATGTAAGCAATTTCTTCAGCGCGATTGTAATTTGCCATAATGCACCTATTGATGTTGATCTAAATAAAGGAGGGTCATTGATCACAACTCAATTGTCGTGATTTGAGTTTATCAACTTTATGCTCAATCATCTATTAGGCTCACTAATTCATCAAGTAAAAAATAACCTCATTCGCTACCTAAAACGGCGAGTCAACGCTCAACTAACCCGATTTCCGCCACATTGCTGCAAAAATGATGAAATGCATAACTCAATTTGTCACGAAACTGTTACACATTTGCCTCTAAATTGACTCATTCCCTGATTATGCTAAGCACAATACCAACCACTTTTCTGGAACTTCAAGATGAGTAATTTATTAAAAGACATCATTTTCGGCCTGATGTTTCTCACAGGTCTATTCGGCTTTATTTCGGGGGCATTTATTGTTTCATCAGCATTGTTTGCCAGTGCCGCTATTTTTAGCAACATTGACTTCAATAACAGACTACTCGGTTAGATTTATGACTTTTCCCCTGTATAACCAGAAGCCCTTCGACGGTACGGTTATACGTTGGCTTTGTTGATGGACTGACTACCGTATAGTCCAGTTGAATCATCTCCACCAGTCAAACAGACAAAGGCGGATTGAGGTGGTTTCTTCTAAATGCGGGTTTGTGCAATAAACCATGCTTGTTGATCA
>JAQTLI010000121.1 GCA_028714995.1 Methylobacter sp.
CCTTTCGCTAGTAGCTGGCGCTTTTGTGCGGCATGGATTTTGGCCTCCACCGGTGCTGCGGCAAGAACAGCCTGAAAAGCCACTTCAATTCTGCCGGTAGCATCATCGGGCTTATAGTTAATGTAAATACCGTGAGTTAATCGGTCTCGGGATGGTGAGTCATTCAGCAGCAGGGCCGCAGTCTGGTGAATCAAATGATCAGCTGGGGGCGCATAGGGCTTGCCGATTGGGAAAAGGAAAAACCGTAGCAGATAAGTCAAGGTGCGCCTAGGCAATGCATAGAACATAGCCCTTAATACGACAGGCGGGATACGCGCAGGCAAGGCATGAAAAATACCCTGCATAGATTGCTGGGCGCGATGCAGGGTATGCTGGCAGGCCCAATGCAGCAGCGGCAAGTCGTCTTTGGGACTACCCTGATCCTGATAGTTTTTAAGCACGCAGGAACACAGATAAAGATTGCTCAAAACATCAGCAAAACGCCCGGAGATTCTTTCCTTGCGCTTGATTGAGCCACCCAGCATCAGCAAGGCAAAATCAGTGACCAGTGCAAAACCGGCGCTGAGCCGTGCAATCTGCCGGTAATAACGCCGCGTATCCTGATCGCCCGGCACATCGACAAACCGGGCGTTGCTCAACCCCAGCCAAAAACCTGCCGCCAGATTGTGCATTACGGAACCAATATGTTTGAACAGGACTTCATCAAACTGCTGCAAGGCCTGTTCAGAATCGGCCTGATTTAATGCTTCCATTTCTTTCTGAATATAAGGGTGACAGCGTATCGCTCCCTGTCCAAAAATCATCATTGTTCGGGTCAGGATATTAGCGCCTTCTACAGTGATGCTGACTGGAACCACCTGGTACATCCGTCCCAGATAGTTGCTAGGCCCCAGACAAATGCCGGATCCGCCCTGTATGTCCATGGCATCGTTCACGACGCGGCGCATTCTTTCGGTGAGTTCGTATTTGATAATGGCGGAAATAACCGATGGCTTTTGCCCGTCATCCAGCGCGGCGGCGGTCACTTTGCGCGCAGCATCGATAATATAGGTTTCACCCGCCATGCGCGAAAGCGGCTCTTCAATGCCTTCGAACTCGCCAATCGGCAGATTGAATTGCTTGCGGATACGGGCATATGCTCCGGTATTGCGGCTGGCCATTTTTGCCGCGCCGGTGCTGAGCGCAGGTAAAGACACGGCTCTACCGGTAGCGAGGCATTGCATCAACATTTTCCAGCCATTGCCGACCTGCTCCACGCCGCCGATGATCCAGTCCATCGGAATAAACACGTCCTTGCCCCAGTTAGGGCCGTTCTGAAAAGCGGAATTCAGCGGAAAATGACGCCTGCCGATGGAAACACCGGCGGTATCGGTAGGAATCAGAGCGACGGTAATGCCGATGCTTTCCTTATCGCCGATCAGGTGATCCGGGTCATAAAGTTTGAATGCCAGACCCAGCACCGTGGCGACTGGGCCTAAGGTGATATAGCGTTTATCCCAGTTGAGGCGTATGCCCAGTACCTTGTCCTTGCCTTCAAATTTGCCGTAACAGACGATGCCGGTATCGGGCATAGCCCCAGCATCGCTGCCTGCCTGAGGACCGGTTAACGCAAACGCGGGGATTTCTTGACCTGTTGCCAGACGCGGCAGATAATGGTTTTTTTGCTGCTCCGTGCCATAAGCCAGCAGTAATTTGGCTGGCCCCAAGGAATTGGGCACCATGACGGTGACGGCGGCAGTAGTGCTGCGGCTGGATATTTTCATGACCACTTCGGAATGCGCGTACTCGCCAAACTCCAGGCCGCCGTAGCGTTTAGGTATAATCATGCCGCAGAATTTATGCCGCTTGATAAAGTCCCAGACTTCGGGCGGCAAATCGCGGCGATTGTGGGTAATGTCCCAGTCATCCAGCATAGTGCAAAGGGTTTCTACCGGACCGTCAAGGAATGCCTGCTCTTCGACGCTCAGTTTCGCGGCGGGCAAATCAAGAAGCACCTTCCAATCAGGATGGCCGGAAAACAACTCGGCATCCCACCAGGTATTGCCCGCTTCCAACGCTTCGCGTTCGGTTTGAGACATCCGGGGCAGCATTCGCCGCATCAACTTGAAAATCGGACGACTGACTAGTCTTTTTCGAATAAACGGCAGATTGAGCGGGATAAAAATAACGTCATAAATAACCCACAATAGTGCCGCCATAGCATTCATACCCTGTAACAGCGTGTAGACACTTAACCATCCGGCCAGAATTAACGTAGTCCACCGGAGTGATGTCCTGACATAAGCCAGAACAAAGGCGATAATGAATAGCGAGATTAACCAGATCATGGGATGCTCCTTGCATCAATTACGTAATGGCTTGCCTGTTTTTAACAGGTGATCCAGCCTGGCCAGTGTACCCGGCTGTTGCACCAAATGCAGGAAGGCCTTCAGCTCCAGATCCAGCAAATCATCTTCGGTTAAAGGCTCGGTGATATCGCACAAACCGCCGCTGAGTACATCTGCCAATTGCTGCGAAACTACCACGTCATAATCCGTTATCTTGTCAGCCAGCTTTAAGTTGTTGATCACGATATCCATTGCCGCTCTGGCACTGGTGCCAGGCAACTGATAACTGGCGGGCTTAGGCGACGCATAATCCACAACCAGCTTCAACGCTTTGGCTTTGGCATCGGCTAATAACCGGTCTTTATTCATGGTAATGCCATCGGTCGTAGACAAAAACAACAATTCCTTGGCCTCTGCCGCCGATTTGGAAACCTTGGCCATGCCGATAGTTTCAAAAGCCTGGGCAACGGCCGGCATCGGGCCGCCAGGACGTCTGGCAAATTCCAGCCAGCGGCGCAGATATTCCTTGCAACCGCCCCAACCCGGAACCAGACCCACACCCACTTCGACCAGACCGACATACAGTTCTGCATGCGCCTGAATGGCGTCGCAATGCAGCAGGATTTCGCAGCCGCCACCCAGAGCCAGCCCGGAAGGCGCGCCGACCACCGGAAATGGTGCATACTTCAAGGCTTGATAAGTCTGTTGGCCCTGTTTGATCAATTGCTCTACTGCAGGCCAGTCGCCGTTATGGATGGCCTGCACCAGCAAGGTCAGGTTAGCCCCGGCAGAGAAATTGTCGGCATCGTTGTAAATAACCAGTGCAGAAAAATCAGTTTTAACCTTTTCGATGCTTTGCCGTACCAAGGCCAGACTATCCATATCCAGCGTATTCATTTTGCTGTGAAACTCCAGACAGGCAACACCGTCGCCAATATCCCACAGGCTGGCCGATGGGTTTGCCAGTACCGCCTGATCCTGCAATTTAATATCGGACAGCAGCAGTATCCCTTCTGTTCTGTGAACAGGGTGATAAATACCGTATGAATCGGTAAACAAACGTTTGCCGGAAACGATCTTGTACATGCTGTGACGGTTTGCCAGCAACGGCGGCACATTACGATTTTCTGCAATCAATCGCTCAACGAACCAGCCAACTCCAATCCGGTCCAGCAGTTCAAACGGGCCGTATTTCCAGTTATATCCGAGGCGCATGGCGGTATCGACGGCGACTATGTCCTCGGCAATCTCGGGAATCAGACTGGCGCTATACGCCAGGGTATTGGATAACACTTTCCAGCCATACTGGCAAATTGCCTCGTCGCCAACCAAAAAAGTCCTCTCGGTAACCGCTCCCTGCGTTACTCTACCTCCTGCATCCCTGCAGTCGAGTTCATCCTGCGTCCTGGGCAAATCCGGCAAGGCAAATTTCTCACTCTTTCGATATTCGCCAGTTTGCAGATTTATGGCTTCTTTAATGCGTTCGCCATCGTGGGTTTGCAAACGATAAAAACCGCCTTTGCCTTTTCTGCCGGTATATCCTGCGGCTATCATGGTCTGAACCAATGAGGGAAGAGTGTTGACCTGATGAAACGCATCTTCCTTGGGCAAGGCCTGTTTCATGCCATCCAGAATATGCGGAATGAGGTCAAGTCCGACCAGATCCAGCAGGCCGAACACACCGGTTTTCGGTATGCCAAACGGCGCAGACATGACCGCATCGGCCTGTTCCACGGTTAAACCCAGCCTGATCGCTTCCAGCAGACCACATTGCAGCCAGTAAATACCGATGCGGTTGCCGATAAATCCCGGCGTATCTTTGCAGGTAACGCTGTCTTTACCCAGATTAATGTCGGAAAAATGGCTGATGGCCGCAACAAGCTCAGGCCGGGTCTGTGAACCTGCAATCAGTTCCAGCAGGCGCATATAGCGAGGTGGGTTAAAAAAATGGGTAATCATGAAGCGCTGTTTAAAGCTGTCCGGCACGTCATGGGTTAACAATTTCAACGGCAATGTGGACGTATTCGATGAAATCAGGGTATCAGGGCGACAGATGTTATCCAGTTTTTGATAAAGCGCCTGCTTGATGGCTAGATCTTCAATGACCGCTTCAATTACCCAATCAACTTCCTTCAACCATTCAAGATGGTCTTCAATGTTGCCGGGCGTGACCAGACGGGCATTGTTCTTATGCATGAATGTCGCGGGTTCGGCTTTAAGCAACTTGGCGATGGCCGATTCGGCAATGATGTTCCGGTTATCGGCATCTTTGGGGACAATATCCAGCAAATAGACGGGAATACCGGCGTTGGCGATTTGAGCAGCTATTCCCGCCCCCATCACCCCAGCCCCTATCACCGCAACTTTTTGGATGTTGTTTTTTTTGATGTCCACTAGATGGCCTCCAAAATAGTCGCTATGCCCTGTCCGCCGCCGATGCATTGGGTGGCGAGGGCAAACTGCTTGTTTTCCCGTTTCAACAGACTGGCGGCTTTCCCGGTAATCCTGGCACCTGATGCGCCCAGTGGATGCCCCAAGGCAATCGCGCCGCCATCTAGATTCAGTTTTTCCGGAGGGATAGGCAAGTCTTTCAGAACAGCCAAAGATTGCGCGGCGAAGGCTTCGTTCAGCTCGACAATATCGATGTCCTGCAAGGTCAATCCGGCCCGTTGCAACGCTTTATGGGTCGCGCTGACCGGCCCAATGCCCATGATTTCAGGCTCGCAGCCGGATACTGCGATGGAATTGATGCGGGCAAGTTTTTCCAGGCCGTGGACATCTGCGTATGCCTCGCTGCAAACCAGCACGGCGGCCGCTCCATCGGTTAACGGAGAAGAGGTTCCGGCAGTCACGCTGCCATTTTTAAGAAAAGCGGGTTGTAGTTCGGCAAGCGCCTGTAGCGTGGAATCCAGCCTGATGCAGCCATCGTGCAACACGGTTTCGCCATCGGCGCGTGTAATGGGAATGATTTCACTGGCGAACAGTCCATTTTGCCGGGCAGCACCCGCTTTTTGCTGGCTGCAAAGAGCGAAAGTTTCCTGGGCCAGCCGGTCGATATGATATTGCAAGGCCAAATTTTCCGCCGTCTCACCCATGCCGATATAGGCTTGGGGATAAGCTTTGTAAAGGCTGGGGTTAGGCAGGTAATTGAAGCCGCCCATCGGCACCCGGCTCATGGATTCAACACCAGCGCAGATAAATACCTTGCCGGCATTCATTTTGATCGCGCCTGCCGCGTTATGTATGGCCTGCATCGAGGAGCCGCAGAAGCGATTAATTGTGGTACCGGCGACGGTAACAGGCAGTTCGGCAAGATGCACGATTAAACGCGCCAGATTCATCCCCTGCTCACCTTCGGGAAAGGCACAACCCAGGATTAGATCTTCAATATCTTCCGGGTTAACACCGGTTTCATTGATTAAACCTTTGACAACCTGTGCGGTAAGATCATCAGGCCTGACTTTAGCCAACTGGCCTTTTTGCGCCGGTGTGAAAGGCGATCTGCAATACCCTGCGATAACTACATTTTTCATGATGCTGTCTCCTTATGTTATACATTTCCCACTGGACGAACGTGTTTAGCTGGGCATAACGGGATTTAAAGGGTTTTTAGGAACTGTTCCCTGCTTTGCTGCTCCTTGTACCGCTGCTAAGGGTATGCAATTTTGCATGGCTTCAAGGCTGCTATCAACTGCGTAGATATCGCGTAGCTCATTTAAAAAATCATCAACTGCACTCCAGGTTCCGCCGATATTTTCCATCAAAACTCCGTGACGATTGGCATTAATGACGCGAAGTTTTTTGTTTGTTGAACCCAATTTATCGAAGATAGCCGGTGCACTTTTAGCTGAGACTACCGGGTCCTGATCGGCATAAATAATCAGGGTCGGCACAATAATCCCCGGTAATAGTGTATCGATATGCGCAATCAGCAGCCTCAGTTCATACAGGGCCCTGACTGGCGTATTACGATAATTGATAGTGGGATGTTCAGGTACATTGTCGATAAAGGGCTTTACACCTTCAAAGGCAGAAACCCAACCGACAAGTTTATTGGTTCCATGCAGTAACGGTACCAGCATAAAGGCGGGATTAACAAACTTTAACGGCACGGAAACGGCAATGACGCCGATTATTTCATGGTGTTGCTCGGCGGCCAGTTTCAGCGCTAATGCGCCGCCAGTAGAAAATCCGGCGACGAATATGCGCCGACAATGCACCTTGAGAATACTAAAACCTCTTTGCACGCTACCAAACCAGTCTTCCCAGCGTTGGTCGCGTAACGCATGGGGTGACGTGCCATGACCTTTTAGCCGTATACCCAATACCGTGTAACCCTGTTTAACCAGATATTCGCCATAATCCCTCAATTCAGCAGGACTGGCCAACAAGCCGTGTACCAGTAGGATACCGATGCCATTGGCTTGTTCCGGTTGGAAAAAAAAGGGAGACGGGTCTTCAACAGCTGATTCCAGTTGATTGATTTCGTGAAAGTTTGAGTTTGAATAAGCCTGTTTTTCCCATGCCAGAGTGCGGCATTCGTCCTCAAAATGCCAGGCTGCCAGTTTGGCGGTATCGGTATTAGCAAATTCGCTGATAGCGGCAATCAGGGTATCGCGAACCATGTGCATAGGTGCGGCCTCGTTATTATAAACCGCAATCGGATTCTCCAGGCGGATGCTGTCAAAGTCATATTCAGCTAAAAGTTTGGGCAAGAACTGATAACTATTCACCTTGTCTTGAATGAGGCCGGCCTCTTTGGCTGCACCAATAAAATGATCGAAGCGCTTGTTAGTGGATTTAAGCAGGTCACTGTAATCATCGGGATTTAGCAAGCTTCGGTGCAAATGAATCTCTGTGTTATTTTGCAAATTCTTGATGGCGATATACAGGATGGTATAAAACTGGTTTTTTTCAATATGCGTCTGACCCTCGCCAATGTAATACATGATCAGCGTTGCTGCCAGATGACTTAAATTAATAGTGACATTGGCATAAATCGCTTCCATGTATTGATCGCGGGAACATTGGGCATTTTTTATAAAATATGATCCCAGTAAACGTTGCCTCCAGTTTTTAGGGGAGGAATGCAGCGTAAAAACATCATCTATCGTCTTAATCCCCGGGGCGACCTTGCTCATCAAATAATGGGTGCGCCAGTCCCATACACAACATGGGCTAACGGGGGTGCCCATGCGTATGTCCATATCAGTATTCTTGAGCATAATATTGCCCTCAATCAGCAATTCCTCGGATTGCCGTAAGCTTAGACCGCCGGAAAACAGTTCAACGCTTTTAAACAATAAGTTTTCAGAAGAACGAATCGGATAAAAAGTAATAT
>JAQTLI010000122.1 GCA_028714995.1 Methylobacter sp.
GTGAATACTTCGACCAGTTTTTGTTGCTGCTCTTCTGTTAACTTCTCCCATTCTTTACCAACGACAATCCGGGCAATTTTTGTAAGTTCGTGACTATTAGAGACCGAATCATTTAGTTTCGCATATCTTCCGGCATAGCCTAATTTCTTGCCATCCTTCATAACAGCTATCAATTCTGCCTGAAATTTCTCAACTACCTGTTTTGCGGTTGCCCCACTTTCATCTTGAGCAAAAGCATTCACTGCACCAAACAACCAGAACATGAAAACGGCAGCTAACTTCATACTTTTTAAAACCATAATAAAAAAAACCTCGTAAAAAACATAGCCTATTCATAAGCTTCTTCAATGCTCTTGAGTCGCTACAGCAGCAATAAATCATCAGATGATATTATAATAGTATTGCTGCCATAGCTAAATCATGTATTTTAATCGGCAATCTCTACTCTCACAGGAATTCCTGCAATTGTTGATGACGACTCTTGTCTTGCATACTGAGGGGTGGGCTCGGGTACCATTGCGCCTTCAGTTCTGGGTCCTCTGATAGACGTGAGCAACGCCTTCAACGGATGACTTAACATATCTTCAACAGCCGTCGCTTCATAACCACAATGCGCCATACAGCTTGCACATTTAGGGTTATTTACAGTGCCGTATTTATCCCAAGGGGTGGTATCCAGAAGCTCCTGGAAACTTGAGACATAACCTTCATCTGCCAATAAATAACAGGGTTTTTGCCAGCCAAAGACATTACGCGTCGGATTACCCCATGGCGTACAGTCATAATTTTGGTTACCCGCCAGAAAATCAAGGTACAGAGATGAATGGTTTAGCTTCCAGTTGCGTTTCTTACCAATCTTAAAAATACCCCGGAATAAATCCTTAACATCGCTGCCTTTGATAAAGACGTCTTGCTGCGGAGCATGCTCATAGCTGAAACCAGGGGCAATGGTTACGCCTTCAACGCCAAGCTCCATGGCATAATCCAGAAAATCAGCAACTTCTTGAGAATTTTCACCTTGAAACAAGGTACAGTTTACGGTGACTCTAAAGCCTTTGCCCAATGCCAGCTTGATTGCTTCAACTGCCCGCTCAAAAACGCCCTCCTGACAAACAGAAGTGTCGTGTCTTTCTTGCATGCCATCCAGATGGACTGAAAAAGTCAAGTAAGGGGACGGCTTGTAATCGTCAATTCTCTTTTTTAACAAGAGCGCGTTAGTGCACAAATAAACGAATTTTTTCCGTGCAATGATACCTTCAACGATTTGCGGCATTTCTTTGTGGATTAGCGGCTCGCCCCCAGGAATCGACACCATGGGCGCACCACACTCATCTACAGCCTGCATACATTCTTCAAATGAAAGCCGCTTGTCGAGAATATCATCAGGATAGTCAATTTTACCGCAACCTGCACAGGCTAAATTGCATCGAAACAAAGGCTCAAGCATCAGAACCAAAGGATATTTCTTAATCCCTTTCAACTTTTGCTTAATCAGATAACTGCCTACAGTCAACTGCTGACGTAAAGGAACTCCCACGATTCATACCCTCCAAAAAACTAAATAAACTAATGATGGCCTAGTTATGAACCACCCTGAAACCACATAACTACGTGGAACAATAAGCGTGTCGCAATAAAACAACAAGCAGACATTATTCACATAAATACAACCTCCCATGACTTAGCATCAAGGAATATGAACAAGCCTGCCATATAATACAAGCGCTTACCTATTGTCGACTAGAATACTATCTTTTAACTAACGACTCCAGTTTTTACATTAAATTATGTATAACCCTACAAAAAGCACTACTTTATTTCAATTCGCATAAATACAATATTAATCACTTAACCCACTGTTTACATAGTTAATAATGGATATTTCATGATTACTGCCCGTGCACATTAGCAACAAAACAACATTGCTTTGCAAAATACCAACAAACAGTCTATTATTGCCGCCAATATATTCACTTCATTAACTTAAAAACCCGCGGGTCGACATTAAAAATATCATGAGCGGAAATCAAATATCTCTGGATAGTCCAAAATCACTCAGCAAGTTATCTGATGATGAATTTCAGGCGCTGTTACTAGAAGGTGTCTCCAGAACATTTGCCTTAACCATTCCACAATTACCCGAAAAACTCTACAGCGCGGTAGCCAATGCCTATTTGCTATGCCGCATTGTCGATACTATTGAAGATGAAGTCTCTTTATCACCCGAGCAAAAAAAACATTTTTGCTCAGAGTTTATTAATATCGTAAAAACGGGTGCCAACTCAGAGTCATTTGCCGTAGAACTTGCACCTCTGCTTTCCGAACAAACTATTCCTGCTGAACACACGTTAATCCATGTATTGCCGCGGGTCATTCAAATCACTCATAAATTTGAACCCGACCAAATCGAAGCGCTGGCTTCCTGCGTAGAAACCATGGCAGAAGGCATGCCGATCTTTCAAGCCCAGGATCTACATGCCGGTCTTGCGACACTTGCCGACATGGACAGATACTGTTACTACGTTGCCGGTTGTGTAGGCGAAATGCTGGCCAAGCTTTTTTGCCATTACTCTCCAGAAATCGCCAAGCACAAAGATGAACTGCTTACCCTGTCGGTCTCTTTTGGTCAGGGACTGCAAATGACCAATATATTGAAAGATATCTGGGATGATGCACAACGCGGCGTTTGCTGGTTACCGCAGGACATTTTTACGGAGACAGGATTTGACCTTAAAAACCTGACGCCGGAAACCAATGATGAAAACTTCAGAAAAGGCCTGGAACATCTGATCAGCATTGCTCACGGTCACTTGCATAATGCGCTGAGATACACACAACTGCTTCCTGCCCATGAAACAGGCCTCCGCAATTTCTGCCTTTGGGCGTTAGGTATGGCAGTTTTAACTTTAAAAAAGATTAAACAAAACCTGGAATTCAACCACTCTGACCAGGTCAAAATCACCCGTAACAGTGTCAAGGCGACAATTCTTGTCACCAAATTAACGGGCCGCAGCAACGCTATGCTTACTTTACTTTTTAATTTAACGAGTCGTGGACTAAAAACTCCCGACTGGGCATATTCAACACAATTTGCTAAAGATTAAGTCAGACATTTAGGGAAGCACCATGTTTAACGAAGCCAATATAGAAATAACAACTAATAACACTTTGAGCTCATCGAATACCATAAATTCTAGTACACACAACCTCAATCAGGCTATTAGCAAAGCGCAGGACAAATTATTAAGCTTGCAGGATAAAGATGGCTTTTGGGTATTTGAATTAGAAGCGGACTGCACAATTCCATCAGAATACATCATGATGATGCATTATGTGGGTGAAATAGACGAGCCGCTACAGGCCAAGATGGCCAACTACTTAAGACCTCGTCAATCCGAAGACGGTAGTTACCCGCTATTTACCGGCGGCATGGGTGATCTCAGCTGTAGCGTTAAGGTTTATTACGCCTTAAAAATGGCCGGTGACTCTATCGATGCGCCGCATATGACAAAACTGAGAAACTATATCCTCAGTCAAGGCGGCGCTGCAAAAGCCAATGTGTTCACGCGCATTGCGCTGGCAACATTTGAACAACTGCCCTGGCGCGGCGTTCCGTATATTCCTGTAGAAATTATGCTATTTCCAAGCTGGTTCCCGTTCCATTTGGACAAAGTATCTTACTGGTCCAGAACCGTTATGGTGCCGCTGTTTATACTTTGCACCTTAAAGGCAACTGCCAAAAATCCGAACAAAGTTAATGTACTGGAACTTTTTGTTACTCATCCTGATGAAGAGAAACACTATTTTCCTGAAAGAACCCTGTTAAACAAGATCTTTCTTGGACTGGACTATCTGGGTCGCACAACGCGCCCACTCATCCCCAAAAAAATGAATGATCTTGCGATCGAAAAAGCCAAGGACTGGTTTATCGAACGTCTGAACGGCGAAGATGGGCTGGGCGCTATTGCCCCTGCCATGATGGCAGCTTATGAGGCCATGCTGCTGCTGGGCATGCCTAAAGATCACGAGCATGTCGCCACGGCACGTAAAGCGATCGATAAGTTATTGGTTATCAACGAGCATGACGCCTATTGCCAGCCCTGCTTGTCCCCGGTTTGGGATACAGCACTTACAACACTGGCTTTACAGGAATCCGACAAAATTGGCAACAGTCAAAGCCTGACTCGCGCCTACGACTGGCTTAAAAGCAAACAACTGTCAGACGAACCCGGCGACTGGAGGATTTCCAAACCAGACTTGGCAGGCGGTGGCTGGGCATTCCAGTTTGCAAATCCGCATTATCCCGATGTCGATGACACGGCGGTAGTTGCTTTTGCCATGGCCGACTCCAATCTGTCGAACCTCGATGAATCGATACACCGAGCTACCCGGTGGGTAGTCGGAATGCAATCCAAAAATGGAGGTTACGGCGCATTTGATGTCGATAATACCTATCATTACTTAAATGAGATCCCCTTTGCCGATCACGGGGCATTATTAGATCCCCCTACATCAGATGTCAGCGCACGTTGTGCCATGCTGATGGCTAGAGTGGCAAAAGATCATGCTGAATATCTTCCCGCTTTAGAGCGCACCATCGAATATCTACGCGCTGAACAGGAAGAAGACGGCTCCTGGTTTGGTCGCTGGGGAACCAACTACATCTATGGCACGTGGTCTGTTTTACTTGGCCTGGAACAAACCAATCTTCCTAAGAATGACCCGATCTATACTAAAGCTGCAAAATGGCTAAAAAGCGTGCAGCGTGAAGACGGCGGCTGGGGCGAAGATAACTACAGCTATCATGACAAAAGTCATAGCGGACAATATCGCTTTAGCACTGCATTCCAGACGGCCTGGGCTGTTTTAGGACTGATTGCGACTGGTGAAATCCACAGCCCTGAAGTAAAGGCAGGCATTGATTTCATCTTGCGCAACCAACAAGCTGATGGTGTTTGGAATGATAAATGTTTTACTGCCCCCGGCTTCCCTAAGGTTTTCTATCTTAAATACCATGGTTACGACAAGTTCTTCCCGCTTTGGGCACTTGCTCGCTACCGCAACGAGCTTGAGTGCCGCGCCAGTTCCCAACTGGCTGGCGGCATACACACCATCCCTGGCGATAAAAAGTGATCACTGGCATTGTTGTAGCCTTACCGGAAGAACTCTCCACCCTGACTTCGAAAAGAATTGATAAAGGGCGTTGTGTCTTCATCGCCGACAAATTATTGGTCGCCTATTCAGGAGCTGGCGCTGAAAATGCACAGGCGGCGGCTGAGCTACTTGCATCCAGAGGCACAACCCAGCTAATCAGCTGGGGTTGTGCGGCGGCCCTCGACGATACATTAAAACCAGGCGACCTAACCCTGGCAGACACATTAATAGATTCCGACAATACCCATATTGACATCGACTCTAACTTTCATTGTCACACCAAAAAATTACTTTCAAAATACCTGACCGTCCATACAGGCTGCCTGGCTGAAAGTAAAAGCATTGTTTCATCCAGCAAAGACAAAAAACAGCTTCAGTCAATAACAGGTGCAATTGCTTTAGATATGGAAAGTATCGCTATTGCTAAAGTTGCCCAACATCATGAGCTGCCCTTTTTAGCTATACGTGCAATTGTAGATCCGGCTAACATGGATCTGCCAAGGGCCATTAATCATTCGCTTAATGATCAGGGCGACATTGTTTTAAGCAAATTATTATTATTTATCGCGCTACACCCTGCTGAATTACCAAGACTAATACGATTAGGGCTGCATTTTAATGCCGCGAAGAACACACTGAAATTGGTCGCAAAACACCTGGACAGTATGACCTGTTTTGACCATTCAAATACGACAGCCTTATAAAACCAGCATGAAAACAAAGCGTTTTATTTTTCAAACTCTTTACTTGCTAGTATAAACAACTGAGCATGAACATTTCTTTTATACTATTAATTCTTTCATTGTCCTACCTGCTTTTAGTGACAACAAAAGAACACACAATGAGGTAAACATGACTTTCAGCATCGCCGAACTTTTTGCTCAACATAGCACTGATAAATTTGATCTGCACGAACAGCATCTTAATAATCAAATGGTCAGAATGCTAAAGACCATTGGCTATGACCGTCATTACAAAAGAGCTGTCGGTCAATATCTCTATGACCAGGATGGCACAGAGTATTTGGACTTGTTGAGCGGCTTTGGAGTGTTTGCAATCGGTCGGAATCATCCCACTGTAATAAGCGCATTAACGGAGACCTTAACGCTGGAACTGCCCAATCTAGTGCAAATGGATGTTTCTGTACTTAGCGGATTACTGGCGAAAGAAATCCTGAAAACAACGCCGGATAATCTCGACAAGATGTTCTTCTGCAATTCAGGAACCGAATCCGTAGAAGCAGCAATCAAATTTGCCCGCTACACCACCAAACGTGAAAAAATTGTCTTTTGTGAGCACGGCTATCATGGCTTGACCATGGGCGCTTTATCATTAAACGGCGAAGAAATTTTCCGCGAGGGCTTTGGCCCGTTACTGCCCGGCTGCAGCGCAATTCCATTTAATGATCTGGATGCATTGGAAAAAGCCTTAAGCAACAAAGATGTTGCGGCTTTTGTTGTCGAACCTATTCAAGGTAAAGGCGTTAATGTGCCGGACGACAATTATTTACCGGAAGTTGAACGTTTATGTAAAAAATACGGCACCTTGTTTGTAGCCGATGAAGTTCAGACCGGCTTGGGACGCACCGGCGCATTCTGGGCAATCGATCACTGGAACGTTAAACCGGATATGATTTGCATGGCTAAAGCCCTATCAGGCGGCTTTGTTCCAGTCGGCGCAGTCGCCATGACACATAAAATCATGGATACTGTTTTTAACCGTATGGATCGCGCTATCGTTCATGGCTCTACCTTCTCCAAAAACAACATGGCGATGGCAGCCGGCCTTGTCACGCTACATGTTATGGAAGATGAAAAACTGGTGGAAAACAGCATGAAAGTCGGCACAGACATCATCAACAGCCTGAACGCCATGTCTGGAAAATATGAGTTTCTTAAAGAAGCACGCGGCAAAGGCATGATGATTGCGATTGAATTCCAATCACCCAAGAGCCTTAAACTCAAGGCCGCCTGGGCGATGCTGGAAGCAGCTAATAAAGGCTTGTTCTGTCAAATGATCACCATTCCTTTATTTAAGGAACACCATATCCTGACTCAGGTTGCAGGACACGGCATGAACGTGGTCAAGCTGTTACCGCCGCTAAACTTAACGCAAAAAGACCGCGACACTATTGTCGGCTCCTTTGATAAGGCTATTGCTGACACCCATCAAATTCCTGGCTCTATCTGGGATTTAGGTAAAAATCTGGCTGGCCATGCCTTAAAAAGCAAAAAAAGCAGCTAAGAAGGAAAGCGTAATGAAAAAATTATTCCGATCAATTTTACTATTTTTGGCATTGTGTCAATCACCTTGGGTTTTTGCCCATGCGGTTATCACTGATTATTCACTAAAAATCACGCCCATTCACACTAACCAGCCAGGCAAAGTAGAGCTTAGCTTTAATTCCAAAATCGAATTGGGACTGTCGCAAGTTTTTCTGGTCAGTAAGGGTGATAAACATGAATTATTGCAAGTATCCAACGGCAATAAAC
>JAQTLI010000123.1 GCA_028714995.1 Methylobacter sp.
GGCACCGGCAACCGGAGTCAAATAACCCAATCCTGCGAATACCATACCGATAAGACTCAGCAGCATACCGCCCACCGCGCTTTGCAGGGCAATTTTACGCATCCGTTCACCAATATGAAACAGCTCATCGACTTTTAACAGCGAACTATCCATGATCACTGCGTCCGCCGATTCGCCGGTAATGTCGCTATTTTGGCCAAAGGCTATGCCAATAGTGGCGGCAGTCAGCGCTGGCGCGTCATTGATGCCATCACCCAGATACACCGTTTTTGCCGCTTTAGTTTCAGCGCGTACCAGCTCCAGTTTCTGCTCAGGGCTTTGGCTAAAATAAACGTGTTCAATGCCGACCTGTTCGGCCAGGAAACATACTTCCGACTCCCTGTCGCCGGACACCAGCATCACCCGATCAAACAAGTGACTGGGCTTCAAGTGGTTGATAAATGATGAGCTATCGGTACGCACCTCATCCCGAAATTGCAGGGTCGCCGCGTAAGCATCATCAATCAGCACCACGCATTCCAGACCGCCGGTGATGAGCGGCAACACCCCGGCAACATCCGGGTGCTGCTCAACAAATCTTTTGCGGCTGGTGATCTGAATCCGTTTGCCCGCCACGTTGCCTTTAAGCCCCTCTCCCGGCAACTCGGTGATATTGGTGACGCTTAACAAGGCTAAATTAGACTTTTCTGCTGCTTTAATAATAGCCCGAGATAGCGGATGTTTGGAATAACGCTCCAGACTGGCAATTAAAGTTAACACATCCCGCTCAATATAGCCCTCGCCGGGAACCAACGCCGTCAGCGAGGGACGGCCATAAGTCAACGTACCGGTTTTATCAAAAATCGCCGTACGGCAAGTGCCGATGGTTTCCAGTATGGCCGGATTCTTGATGATGATTTCCCGCCGCGCCGCCAGCGAAATCGAGCTGATAATGGTGACGGGGATGCCGATCAGCAACGGGCAAGGCGTGGCGATCACCAGTACTGCCAGGAAACGCACCACATCACCGCTCATCGCCCAGGCAGTCAGCGCAATAATGACGGCCAACGGCGTGTACAGTGCGCCCAGTTGATCGCCCAGTCGTCTGATGTTCGGCCGATACTGTTCGGATGACTGCATCACTTCCATGATCTTGGCATAGCGGGAATCTATGGCCAGCTTGTCCGCTCGAATGGTTAACACCGAATCACCGTTGATCGCGCCGGAAAGGACTTGAGATCCGCAGACTTTCGACATCATATACGGTTCACCGGTCAGATAGGATTCATCCATGGTACTGGAGCCTTCCAGCACCGTGCCGTCAACGGGGCAGATTTCATGCGGTAGTATCAACAAGGTATCGCCGATATGAACCTGCTCCGTGTTAATGTCGGTTAGCTCATCACCCGATTTTCTATGCGCGACTGACGGCATGCGCTTGGCCAGAGCCTCAAGCACTGACGAAGCTTTGCGTACCGCGTATAGTTCCAGTACCGCGCCGCCGGAAAGCATCAACACTACCAGACTTCCCGCCAGATACTCATCCAGCAAAACCGCTGTCACTATGGATAGGCCTGCCAGCAAGTCGGCACCAAAATCGCCATGACATAATTTCACGATTAGCTGATAGACCAGCGGGATACCGCCCAGCGCCAATACGGCAATCAGTGGCAATTGAACCAGTTGAATGGAAAAAGCATATTGTCCCTGGTAAATTCCAGTCGCCGCCGAGGTTAAAGCCGCATTTAACGATAGCGTGTAGATGCCATGTCCCACATCGAGCGCATACCGCAATACCAGATATCCGCCGATGCCGAGCAAGCTCAAAGCAGCAATGATATTTTCGGACTTTGAGCCTGTGGTTACGGCTTTAGAAGCTGCCATGGCGGACTGATTTATTTTTTATCGTCGGCGTTATCATCCGCTTTTTTATACCCATGCACCATTGATCTTGCCAGGTTTTCACGGTGTATATAGCTTTCAACCGCTACACCGATGACATGCACGACAACCAGCAACAACGTAAAGTTGGCGAAAAACTCATGCACTTCTTCCCAAAGCTCTTTTTGGCTAGATCCTATAGAAGCTAAAGGCCCAGCCGCCTGATCTGCGCCGTAAACAGCAAACCCGGTGATCACGGTCATTAATAAACTAACCAGTAATAGCACAATCATGGCTGCACCCGCCGGGTTATGGCCAATGTAGCGCTTGGTTTTTAATGCGACAAGATCTTTAACATAGGCTAGTGACTGGGCAGGACTGCATAAAAAACTGGAGAACCGGGCATATTCATTGCCGACAAATCCCCAGATCAATCTGAAGACCAGCAATCCGGTTACCAAATAACCCGCCCAAACATGAACCGTTAATAAGTCATCTTCAGTCAGGTAAGCGATAAAGAATCCGGCAACCAGCAGCCAGTGGAAAATTCTAAGCGGGAGATCCCATACTTTAACCAGCTCTTGCGTATTCATTTTTGTCTCCTATTTTTGTGTATTGACAGACTATGATTAAAACTTAAGTGGAACGCCGTGCTATTTGAAGACAGACAAACAGCACGAAGCTTAAAGAGTATGTACGAAATAGAGAAAAATGTCTGGACTTAGTGCTGACTTTGGGTAAAACGGCCTTTTAGGAATTTCTATTGTATAAGGCTAACACCGTTTTGACGTAATTTTGTGTCTCAGGGTACGGTGGAATGGAGTTGTGATATCTTATCACTGCATTTTCGCCGGCATTATAGGCTGCGACAGCAAGGTGCAACTTTGAATCAAACATTCTGAGCAAATCTTTCAGATAGCGGGTTCCCCCGTTAACATTCTGAATGGGATCATTTCTATCAGTAACGCCATAGCGTTTTGCCGTATCAGGCATTAGCTGCATTAAACCTACTGCGCCTGCAGAAGACTTTGCGCTTGAGTCGTATGCCGATTCCGCCTGAATAACGGCATGTACCAATTTGGCATCAACCTGATGTCTGGCGGCTGTCTCAGCAATGAGATCCGCAAATCTTTTTTTGTTGACGCCCACAAAAGGCAATGCTTTCGCATAGTTCACTGGTCTTGATCTGATTATGCGTTTATACAGGTCATTCTTGGGTGTGTCGGTGTAATAAGTACGACCATCCATATCAACAAATTTATAGATATCAGCCAGGACTTTATTAGGGATGAGTAAGGTTAATATTAAAATAATTGTCATTCTCATCATTATTGCTACCTACTATGATGTGGGTTTAATAACTACCAGGTTTGCGGCTTTAACCGCTCTATTTCTAGCTTCTTCAACAGTTTCGGCGGTGGCTAAAGCAACACCCATGCGCCTGTTTATAAATGCCTCGGGCTTGGCAAACAGCCTGATTTCGCTTGTCGGCACGGCGAGCGCCTTATCCAGCCCTTCATAAACAACGCCTTGAGCATCCAGACCACCTAATATAACAGCGCTTGCACCCGTTCTTTGCAGGCTGGCGTCAACTGGCAAGCCTAAAATGGCTCTGGCATGCAATTCGAATTCATTTTGCTGCTGAGTGACCATAGTAACCATGCCGGTGTCATGCGGCCTGGGACTTACTTCACTAAACCAGACATTGTCGCCCTTGATAAACAACTCAACGCCAAACAAACCGAGTCCGCCGATTTCATTGGTGATCTTAAAAGCGATTTCCTGGGCTGATTTTATGGCTGTCGGGCTCATGGCTTGCGGTTGCCAGCTCTCGCGGTAATCGCCACTTTCCTGCACATGCCCTATGGGTTCGCAAAAACTAGTCTCGACTTCGCCGTTTTCGGTCAATGCCCGCACGGTCAATAAGGTGACTTCAAAATCAAACTCTATTTTTGCTTCAACAATCACCTTGCCGGTATCAACCCGGCCGCTGGATTTAGCGTAATCCCAAGCTTGTTTAAGCTGATCGGCGCTTTTGACCATGGACTGGCCTTTGCCCGATGATGACATAGTCGGCTTGATAAAGCACGGATAACCGATACCGGCCTCAACGGCAGCTTGCAGCTCTTCAAATGATTGTGCAAACGCATAGTTCGAGGTTGGAATTTTAAGCTGCTCTGCGGCAAGGGTCCTGATGCCTTCCCTGTTCATTGTCAATTGAATAGCCCTGGCATTGGGCACCACGGTATACGATCCTTCCGCTTCAATTTCAATCAGCGCCTGGGTTGCAATCGCTTCAATTTCCGGGATGATAAAATCAGGCTGCTCAAGTGCGATCAGTTTTTTGACCGCTTCGGTATCGGTCATATCAATCACATGACTGCGATGCGCAACATGTTGCGCCGGTGCATTCGGATAACGGTCTACGGCAATTACTTCCACGCCGTAACGTTGCAGCGAAATAGCCAATTCCTTGCCCAGTTCGCCACTGCCAAGCAGCAAGGCTTTGGTTGCACTGTTAGTTAATGCTGTTCCTATTTTCATTGTGTATCCGACAGATAATGATCTATATCTTCTTTTGAAAAACCGATTTTTTTAGCCACGCGATCCGCATGACTAACCCGGGAAATACCCTCAATTAACTTATAGGTGGGTGCGTCATTGGCAAATTCCACCTGCCTTGGCAAGCCTATGCCCTGAGCAACAAAATTATCGACCAGCTGATGATTATGGGTGATCAGAATTGTACTATTACCTTTTCGATAAAATCCATTGAGAACGTTTGAAGAAGACTCCATTTTTTCTTCAATCGTCGTGCCTTCCGATAATTCATCAAGCACCACCAGGCTTTTAGCCGTTGATGCCAAAAATATATCCCGGGTCCTTTTTAATTCGGTACCGAAACGGCCTTCCCCGTCATCCAGATGGCTGATTTCAGGAGCCTGATAAAAAATCTTGTCCGCGACAGTAAGTGTTGCTGATTTGGCCGGAACATAACAACCTATTTGTGCCAGCAGTTGAATCTGGGTAATTGTTTTGCAAAAGGCAGTCTTGCCGCCGCTATTGGGACCTGTTATCAAAACCAGTTTGTCATCTTCCAAAACAAAATCGTTGCCCACATAGTTTTTGTTATGCTTGCCTAAAACAGGGTTTCTGGCATCAGTCAGATTGATCCGGTGATGCGGCGCATCAACCAGCTCCGGCAACACCATTTTCCCGCCAAATGTGTCTGCAAATTTCATGGACGACAGCAATTCGTCCAGCTGCCCCAAGGCATCCAATGTTTCGGCAACTGCCTTGGACTTTTTGAATTCATTTCTTAACGGGATAATACAGCTGTCACGATCAAAACCGCCGATTATAGGGAAGTAAATCAGCAACAAAGGCACAAAGAAAATGGACGCAGTCGGGATTGCCTCAACTGAAACCTTGAACATGGCTGTTGGAAAAAAATGCGCAAGCGCCCAGATTATCCCGAAAAACAAGGTAATCAGCAGTGGCTTGAATATCCGGGGTTTAAAAATAATCGCAGGTGAAAACCCCTCAGACCTTTCCTCCTTGCATTGAATACCGTTTTCAGTGATATAGACAGGACCTTGCATCAAAGAATAGGGACGGGTACCCGCAAACGCTTTGATTTTTTCAAAGATGCCTTTTAGATAGCTGCTTTGTGGGGATTCAGAAGCCTGAATCTGCTCAACCAGCTCAAGTATAAAACGAACCCCTCTTTTATATTGCAGATAGCCAAAACCCTCGATTTCATGTTCATCCCTGGCTGTCCCGAATGACCCCAGGAATTCGCCAAACAACAATAAATAAAAGCTTTTCTCACTTTCTGCGGCGTTTTGCACGATGCGCTCGATAATTGCCTTTAACGCCGGTTTTCTGCGCAGCTCCTCGACGGCTTCCTGCTTTGCCTTGATTTCAGCAAGTGCATCCATAGGCTGTGTTAAAGCGCGGAATAACACCGCTTGACCAACAATTGTAGATGCATAATTTATTGCCTCAAAAACCTCGTCAACTTCAATGGTCTTAAAGGCGCTTTCATCTATGACACCTGCACCTGTTTCCAACGGCTTGCTGGATTTAACATCAGGCCAGGCATTCTGCCAGCTTTGTAGTATCGTTTCTTTCATCGCTTTAGCCCTTTATTATCGAGGACATCATTGTGCAGATCGGGTTAGCGTAACCCAATCTGCGGCCTTAAAGTTTTTGTTCCAACAGATTAACTATAGCACTAACATGAGATTCTGAATCATTCAGCGCCGCTATATAGCGATAGGCTGTACCGCCTGACTTCATAAAAATGGATTTATTCTCCATCGCTATTTCTTCCAACGTTTCCAGGCAATCCACCGCAAAACCTGGGCAAACGACATCAACCGTTTTAATACCTTGTCCAGGAAGACTTTTCAAGGTGTCTACACAATAGGGTTTTAGCCATTGCGCCTTACCAAAACGTGATTGGAACACAATCAGCCATTGTTTTTCATTGAGCCTCAACTTTTCAGCGATCAAGGCCGCCGACTTATGGCACTGATGAAAATAAGGATCACCCCATTTAGTAAGCTGCTCAGGCAAACCGTGAAAAGACATTAACAACAATTCATTTTTACCATGCTCGCGCCAGGTTTGCTCAATTGAATCGGCAACCGCAGCGATATAACAACTATCCTGATGATAATCGCTGATAAATTGAATACCGGGGAGATGTCGCCACTTATTGAGTTCTTTGATGACATCATCATAGATTGATGCCGTCGTTGTAGAAGAGTATTGAGGATACAAAGGCAAAACAATTAAATTTTCAATTCCCGCCTTTTTGAAAATCCTTAATTGCTTTGCTATGGAGGGTTCGCCATAACGCATTACAAAATTAACGGTAACGCCTTTGGCACTCAGTTTCTCAGCAACTTGCTCGGCTAATTGCATGGTCCAGAAAGCCAAAGGAGAGCCGTTTTCATCCCATATTTTGCGATAGGCTTTGGCTGATTTATGGGGACGGAAAGGCAACACGAAAAAGTGCAATATCACCCACCACACTGGTCGCGGCAGGTTGACAACGCGAGGGTCCCAAAGAAATTCTTTAAGAAAACGCCTGACTGCTGAGGTTGTTGGTGCGATAGGCGAACCCAGATTCGCCAATAGCACACCCGTTTTTTTTTCAACAACAGCGTCATGTGTTGACATGCGAGGCTATTATCTATTAATCAGATTTAAAAATTCCGAGCGGGTGCTGATCTCTTTACGGAAAACTCCCGTCATCACTGAAGTGGTCATGATTGAATTCTGTTTTTCAACTCCGCGCATCATCATGCACAAGTGCTTGGCTTCAATAACCACTGCCACACCTCTGGCACCAGTTGCCAATTCAATAGCGTCCGCTATTTGTTTGGTTAATTTTTCCTGGATTTGCAGGCGTCGCGCATACATATCGATAACGCGCGCCACTTTGGACAAGCCCATCACCTTGCCACGGGGCAAATAGCCCACATGACATTTGCCGATAAATGGCAGCAAATGGTGTTCACATAAAGAATACAGCTCGATATCCTTAACTATAACCATATCTTCGGTGTCGGCCGTAAAAATAGCGTCATTTAGCACTTCTTCCAGCGTTTTTTCGTAGCCGTTGTTTAAAAATTTGAAAGCCTTAGCCGCGCGTTTTTGCGTATCAATCAAACCTTCGCGGTTTAAATCTTCCCCGACGGCTTCGATAATCTTGGCAAAATGCTCTTGCATAATTTCAGTCTCAGTTATAAAAATAGT
>JAQTLI010000124.1 GCA_028714995.1 Methylobacter sp.
TGCGCGAAATTACCGCCGGTTTGCCTACCGGCGTCAGCGTACAAACGGTTTACGACCGCTCCGAGCTGATTCATCGCGCGATTGAGACTTTACGTCATACCTTGCTGGAAGAAAGCGCGGTGGTCGCCGTTGTCTGCGTAGTCTTCCTGCTGCATTTGCGTAGCGCTCTGGTGGCTATTTTGATGTTGCCGATCGGCGTACTGATCGCCTTTATCGTCATGCAGGCGCTAGGCATGAATTCCAACATTATGAGCCTAGGGGGTATCGCCATCGCTATCGGCGCGATGGTGGATGCCGCCATTGTCATGATCGAGAACGCCCACAAGCATCTGGAACGTGATGCAGACCGCCTGCCACGTGCAGAAATCCTGCTCAATGCCTGCAAGGAAGTCGGACCGCCGCTGTTTTTCAGCTTGGCTGTTATCACGGTCTCGTTCCTGCCGGTGTTTGCCCTGGAAGCGCAGGAAGGCCGCCTGTTCCATCCCCTGGCCTATACCAAGACGTTCGCGATGGCGGGTGCGGCACTGCTGTCGGTGACGCTGGTTCCGGTATTGATGTCGCTGTTTGTGCGCGGGAAAATCCTGCCTGAGCAACGTAATCCGATCAACCGGGTTTTGATCCGGATTTATCGCCCGGTCATCGCCGGGGTCATGCGCTACAAAAAACTGACGCTCGCTTTCGCGCTGCTGATGCTGGCAGCAAGCTGGTATCCGGCCTCCCGCCTGGGCGGTGAATTCATGCCGACTTTGAATGAAGGTACACTGTTATTCATGCCACTAACCTTGCCGGGTCTGCCCCCGACCAAGGCCGCCGAATTGCTGCAAACCCAGGATCGTATCATCAAGCGCTTTCCTGAAGTCGAATCAGTGTTCGGCAAAGCCGGACGCGCGCTGACCGCCACCGACCCGGCACCGCTGGAAATGTCCGAAACACTGGTCAACCTCAAACCGGAAGCGCAATGGCGACCCGGCATGACAGTCGATAAACTGATTGCCGAAATGGATCAGGCGCTGCAAATCCCCGGCGTCAGCAACTCCTGGACCATGCCGATCAAAAACCGCATCGATATGCTGGCGACTGGTATCCGCACGCCTATCGGCATTAAGCTGTTCGGCAAGGATTTGGCGGAAATGGAACGCCTGGCGCAGCAGATCGAACAGGCCGTCAAAAATGTCCCCGGCACCACCAGCGCCTATGCCGAACGCCTCACCGGCGGCTTTTATCTGAACATCACCCCGGACTACGAAGCGCTGGCACGCTATGGACTGCTGATCGGCGATGTGCAGGACATTATCGCTACCGCCATCGGCGGCGAGACTGTCACCACGATGCTGGAAGGACGCGAACGTTTCGCCGTCATCGTCCGTTACCCGCGCGAACTGCGCGACAACCCGCAAGCTATCGCGGCCAATGTCCTTGTTCCGACACCCGGCGGGGCGATGGTTCCTCTCGGGCAGTTGGCGCATCTGAGCCTGGATAAAGGCCCGCCGGGAATACGCACCGAGAACGCCTTGTTGTCCGCTTATATCTATGTCGACATGCGCGGGCGCGACATCGACAGTTATGTGCGGGACGCCAAGCAGGCGGTGCAGCAAGCGGTCAAGTTTCCTGCGGGCTATTACATCGCCTGGAGCGGCCAGTTCGAGTACATGGAACGGGCCAAACAACGTTTGCAACTAGTAGTGCCGCTCACGCTGTGCATTATTTTCGTTTTGCTTTATCTCAACTTCGGGCGTCTGACTGAGACACTGATCGTCATGTTGTCGGTGCCGTTCGCGCTGGTCGGCGGCATCTGGCTGCTGTGGTTTCTGGAGTATAACGTCAGCGTGGCAGTCGGCGTCGGCTTTATCGCCCTAGCTGGGGTCGCCGCTGAAACCGGCGTGGTGATGCTGATTTATCTGGATCAGGCATACCGGGAAAAGCAACGGCAATGCCTGGAAGAAAACCGGGCTTTCACCGAAACTGATCTTTACGACGCATTGATGACCGGCGCGGCGGAACGCCTGCGCCCGAAGATAATGACCGTTACCGCGATCATGGCGGGACTCCTGCCTATCCTGTGGAGTACCGGCACCGGCTCGGAAGTCATGCGCCGCATCGCCGCACCGATGGTGGGGGGCATGGTGTCGTCAACGCTGTTGACGTTGATCGTCATTCCGGCACTTTATGCTCTGTGCAAGCAATATTCCATCAACAAACAATCCCAATAACCATAAAGGAGGTAAATCTGAGCTATACATTAACAATCTGAAAAACAATATCATTTCAACTATTGAATGAATCTGGAGAAAACCCATGAAAAAGCAATTAGTAATTAGGACTAGCGGGAGCATTTACACAGAAACATACGGTTTGAGTAAATGAGACAAGGCGATTTATTAAAAACAAAGACTTATGCTTCCATGAGAAACAATATTTTCGTTGTTTTATGTGCCAGCTCTAATACGATATCTTATTGATAATGAACGAATTTGAATCGAAACCGTAATTTCATGTTCACATGCCCCCGCTGGTCCAGTATCTATTTTCAATTGAAAACAATTCTCATTTGTATTAAGATTTATCCCGCATGCACTGGTCAAAGTTTGACTGGCTATTTCCCACTAGCGTTCCGCTGGCAGCAGCTGCTTTAGAGATCCACATAGAGAAAATAGAATTGTCATGGCTGTTGGTTCAAGGCTAATTCCAATTCGGTCGGATTTTGACTGCTTAATACATAAACTCAAGAGAGAATCATATGAAAATAATGTCGGTTAGTAACACACTATGCGGATTGGCATTGGCGGCCGCTGCCATGACTGCCAATGGTGGAGAGCTTGTCGATCCGCCGGTTTTTACCAGTAGCAAAGACAGCAAAACGCTCGATCTGCTCATGATTGCAAAACCGGCAGTTGTTGACGCATTCCCTGGGGTCACAGGTTGGGCCTATGAAATTTGTGAGCGTAAATACAGCACCGGCGATTCATGCATGACCGGTAAGTCGAATCAGAATCCTTACGGCGGTGCGCGTTTACAACTTAACGCAGGCGACACGCTGAAGGTGCATTTCGTCAACAAACTGCCAAAAATCCCGGAATCTAAGCATAAAGAAGAGCCAGGTGAGCAATTTTTGGCGCAAAATCCAACCAACATCCATACCCATGGCATGTTGGTGTCGCCAAGCTTCCCCTCTCCATCGGAGAAAAGCCCAAAATACGGTGACAATATATTCGTTTTGACATTTAATTCGGCAAATGGAGCGCCTGACATAGCGTCGTCTACACATTTACACGGCGATGTACGAACCGATTCAACAGACTACCAGATCACCCTGCCGGCTCATCATCCATCAGGGCTATACTGGTTTCACCCGCATGCACACGGTATTTCTTTAAACCAGGTTTCGGCTGGATTGTCCGGTATTATCACCGTGGGACAGATAGAAGATTATGTCCATGGTCTGCCTGAGAATATCGCTACACGCCATCTGATTCTTAAGGATGCCCAGGTTAATGGCGATAACACCTTGAACGATCAGGAAGACCCTGAATTGTGCGATCTACCCACGACAACGGAGGGGGAATGCGATAGAAATGGCGGCGGTAAATGGTACTTCACAATAAACGGTCAGTTAAACCCTACCATCAGCGTTAAATCCGCCGGCGAAATTTGGCGTATTACCAATGCATCCGGCAGCGTCACCTACGATCTACAACTGACAAAGAAAATCAAAGGCAAAACTTCGTCCACAGCCGGTATGGTGATGCAATTGTTGTCGGTCGACGGCATTAGCGCCACGCCCTCCCGTGGCATATCCAGAGGCGACCTAAAACAAATCGGCGGCGCCAAATTCGAACCTATTCCTTGCCCAGGCGTGAAATCGGATAACCCTGAAGCCGTGTGCGTGAGCAAGCTGCATATGATGCCTAGCACACGCGCTGAAATCTGGGTGGTCAATCGCGATGCTGATGGCAAAATGATTAGTGCCGACGGAAGCCAGGCTGTTTTACAAACAACCGGTTATTCGACAGGACCATCAGGCGATGATTGGCCCGCTATCGATCTGGCGCAGGTCGTATTTACCGGCAACGGACAGGGGAATAACTCACCTGTCCTTAATGTTCTCGATGACAAGCACAAAGTTTCGGGTTTGAATGTCGATGCGATAGCTCAAGACCTTTCCGCCGCCAATATAGCAGTTCCGCCGGACTCGAACTGCCAACCCTTGCCGAATGGTTGGAAACGCCGTATTTTCTTCGGCATTCCCTCCAATGCCGATTTCGGTTTAGGATTTGAACTCGTGGATGAAAAAGGCAAATCCGTCCCTGGCTCTTTTCAGGATGTGGCGGCATTTCCAGACGCAGACCTATCCATCTGCCTGCCATTGGCAAGCGGAAATACACCGGTTAATGAGCGTTGGGAAGTAGTTAATCTGGCAACTGAAGATCATAATTTTCATATCCATCAAACCAAATTCCGGGTATTGACGACAGGAGAAATGAAGGGCCGGGCCTCCGGCCTGTATGCTAGAGGTATTCTTCAGGACAGTGTTCCTGTGCTTGCCGGCGGCGACGGTTGCGACGGGACGATAGCGGCCTGGAAAAGCGGGGCTTGCCGCACTTCCCCGGTTGCTGTGGAAATTCCCTTCGCCATAGCTGGCGACTTTGTTTACCACTGCCATATTCTGGAACATGAGGATGGCGGTATGATGGCGGTTATTCATGTTGCCAGTTCAGGCGATTCGAGAACAACATCCGTTCGAAACGAGCACATTGATATTAGTCATCATCATTAGATGATATTGAAATCAAGACCCGCCACCTATTGACTAAGTTGTCATTCCGGCACGGACAGCCGGAATGACGAAAATCCAGGACGATAAGTTCGTTGTTATTGCTAAATCCAAAAAATTATCGTTTTCGGACAAGCGTTCGTATCTGGAGTTCTACGCCAAAACCGCCGAAAATACATACAATTTGCTCGTGTTTTATACGGTGTTTATGATTATAAAAATGATAACCTCTTAACGGGTCAGGGTAAGGATTCGTGTCAAAATGGGCAATAGTAACTATGCTCATGTGGCAGAGAAATCCTTTATTACGGACTAGCTGGAGCATTTACACAGAAACATACGGTTGAATAAATGAGACAAGGCGATTTATTAAAAACAAAGACTTATGCTTCCATGAGAAACAATATTTTCGTTGTTTTATGTGCCGGCTCTAATACGGTGTCTTATTGATAATAAACGAATTTTAATCGAAACCGTAATTTCATGATCAAATGCCCCCGCTGGTCCAGAATAGAATTTTTCTGTAGACAAATCTCTGTTATTTCAATGTGATCAAAAGAAAGCCCACGTATAAAACCCCGTTAACCATCAATGACCATATTGGCAAGCCCCTAGCGCGTGTATTTATGCGTAACCAGGCCGCTGCTACAAAAGTGATTGCCACACCACTGAGGACTTCTATTCGAGGTTCCCACGGTGACAGCATAATGCCTATTGCCGGCAATAGTGTTCCTTGGAACACCATCGCCCCCGTGATATTGCCAAATGCAAGCGTATCTTTCCCTCGCCGAATCCATAAAATACTATTTACCTTTTCTGGCAATTCGGTCGCGATGGGGATGATCAACAATGATAATAAGAGTGCGGAGATGCCGAGCAAATGCGACAAGCCTTCAACTCCACTAATAAATCCTTTTGCACCAAAAACCAGTAGCGCCAAGCCTATGCCAAGTTGCAGGAGAATTGTGAGTAGATTGGTTGGCAAACCAACCCTATTCAAGAACATCTTCTCGTCTGCTTCGGTACCATGTCCCTCTTCAACCAATTTCTCTGAAGCGCGTAATGTCAGCATGATATAGATGAAATACGTCATGACTAACGTAATACTCAAGACGCCACGAATGTATTGTGCTTCTTTAGGCACAAACATGGCTACAGCGGCGACCGCGAATGCAAACAGAAAAAATTGTAGGTCACGAACTAATCCACTCCGCTCTGGCTGTATGTGACCTAACAAACCCCGACGTCGAATGATGGCAAGCGCCATAAGACACGTTGAAAGTGTAGACAACATCAAAGGTGCGCCTAGTATGGCCCCAACCCCAACCTCTTCATTGATCGTTTGATTTGAGGTACCCGCCAACAAAGCAAGCAGGGGCACCATGGTTTCTGGTAACGCCGTGCCCACAGCGGCAAAAACCAAACCCGTTACGCCTTCTGAAATCTTTAACCTATCGCCAAAATGCTCTAGGGCATTTGTGAATAACTCGGCTGCAGCCAAGATGATAAAGAGCATTAACAACAGTTGAAGGATGAACGGCGTAGACGCCGGCATCCCCTCCAGGATCGTTGCCGCCCAATTGAATTGATAGCGTAATGATTCGATGAATGAGTAAAGCGAATCCCACCAGATCAATAATTGGTCGCCAGCCAGTACTGCCACTCCTAGCAACGCAAATAAACTGGCCGCGATAATCCTGATCGCAGTAAAGGGGATTTTCGGAGAAGCGAATTTACCCAAGAATACAACAGGAACATCAGCAATCATCATTCCTAATGTTGTTCCTGCGACGACAGAGATCAAATCATGGTACTTCGCGGCTAAAGCAACGGTTACGAGTTGTGTCTTATCGCCAATTTCTGCCATAAAGAACGCAATAAACGTAACAATGAACACACCGTATCCACTTTTCAGCGTTAATTCATCATCAACTTTATCTGGTATCAGTGTCCATACGGCGATAGCGAGAAACGAAACGCCTAAGCCTATACGCAGAATGGATTCGTCCACCGAAGCTTGGACCCAAGCGCCAAATAGTCCAGCCAGCGTGTGGTTAGCTAATGTTGCAAATAAAATCCCGAGAATGATGGGAATGGGTTTTTTGAAACGAGTCGCAAGCAGAAGGGCTAAAAGTTGGGTTTTATCGCCAATTTCTCCCAACGCAATCGAGATGGTCGAAACCATCATAGTTTCCATAATTAACTCCGAGGTTGGGCAAATGAAGAACAATTGGCAAGACATCCCCTACCCAACCAAGAACAGGGATATCATTGCCAAAGGTCTTGCCAAGCCCAACGGTTGAATGCGCCATGACTGAAACAGTCAAGTATGTTGACGCATTCCCTTCCTGGATTTGGAAGGCGGCTACTCCCCAGTGACGGTTTTATTATATTGGTGCAAAAAAATAAGTGTCAAGATGAATGCTGTTTATCCTTTCTCCACTCAACTGCGGCGGTTCAAACAGCAACTCAAAATAATAGTGGGAATGTCGGCTAAGAAGTAAGGAGCAGACGAGCAGGTGAGGTTGCTCTGAACGGCAGAAAGGGGTCGTTGGCTGACGGTGGCACCCACGCTATGTTTTAGCGTGCATTTTACATAACGCCTGTACCGCGAAACACAATCATCCGAATCGATATTAAGAAACGTCGCCCGCGAGGGTGTAAGAATTTTTGTGTAAACGGTCATTTGGCAGGAAACTGCCATTTACTTTGTAAAGAGTCAAAATGACCGTATCAAAACCCATCCCTACCGACCTAATTGATAGCTTATTGTCAGGCTATCAAAAACCCGAAGACCTGATCGGCGAAAACGGCCTGCTGAAGCAATTGACCAAAGCCTTGGT
>JAQTLI010000125.1 GCA_028714995.1 Methylobacter sp.
CTAAAGCTCCTCAAGTATAGGTGAAAAATGATAAGAAGTATGACCGCATTTGCCGGTAATGAGGCAGAAATCGGAAATTTAACCATAAACTGCGAATTGCGCTCGGTAAACCACCGTTACTGCGATATCACCTTAAAACTACCTGATCGCTTGCGTTTTATTGAAGCCGATCTGCGCTCAGCTATCGCAGCAAAGATCAGTCGCGGCAAGGTTGAGTGCTCATTAAGCTATAAAAAACAGGCTAAAGACGGACAAAGCTTTATCGTAAATACTAATGCCGTTGCTGCATTGCTTGCAGCGACCGATGCGATTGAGCAACAGATGCCTGCCGCCTTAGCATTTTCAGCGCTGGATGTTCTGGCGTTTCCCGGCATTCAGCAGGAACAGGACATAGACAAGGATCAGCTTAATCAAGGCATCACCGCCCTGCTCAATCAAACATTGGATCAACTGCTGGAAACGCGGGAAAGGGAAGGCGCTCAGCTTAGGGCTCTGGTTGAAGAGCGCTGCGTAAAAATGCAAAGCTTTGTTGCTTCGGCAGGCAAACGTATACCGGAAGTCCTGCTGCTGATCCGCAATAAACTGAAAGACAAGATTACCGAACTGGTCGCTCAACCGGATTTTGACCGTCTGGAGCAGGAACTGGTGCTCCTGGCTCAAAAACTGGATATCACGGAAGAACTCGATCGCCTTAACACTCACATTACTGAGGTATTGCGGGTACTCAATCAAAAAGAGCCGGTCGGCAGACGGTTGGATTTTTTGATGCAGGAACTGAACAGGGAAGCCAACACCTTGGGATCTAAATCAGCCGACAAGGAAATGACGCAAATATCTATTGAGCTCAAGGTGCTCATTGAGCAAATGCGCGAGCAGATACAGAATATTGAGTGATGTTTCAGACTGTCCCGGGCAGTCTCGCTACCCCATTAGAGGCCGCGGATATAGCGGCTTTTTTGTGCCTATCGGTTTCATGTAGTCCCATACAAGCGCACATTTAGGGTGTACAACTGGGTGTACCACTAGCATAATAGGTCTAAATTTAGTGGTACACCCCCCCTGCACACACGGAGCATGAACCATGGCAAAAATGACCGACTTGCAAATCAAGGCATGGATTAAAAACAACGAACGTTTTGAAGGGCGAAGCGATGGCGACGGGCTTTATATGAGTTACCGTGAAACCTTTGCAGTACCTGTTTGGCGTTTTCGATACAAGCTCAAAGGCGCTACAAGGTGGATGACGATGGGAAGTTATTCTGATTTGTCGGTTGCAGATGCCCGTAGGCAAGCCAAAGAGTTGCGTGCAAGAGTGGCGCTTGGTTATGACGTGGCAGCAGAAAAGCAAGAACGTAAAACAGCGGCAATCAGTAAAATGGAGTCCAAAAAAGCCACCGCCTATACAGCCGGTCAGCTGGCCGATGAGTATTTCACAAAAAACATACTAGGACGCTGGAAGCATCCCAATATTGTCAGATCGAGAATCGAAAAAGACATTAAGCCCAACATCGGCAAAATCCCCGTTGAGGAGGTAAAGCCGATGCACATATCCAAGATGCTCGATAGCATTAACGAACGTGGAGCACCTACCGTAGCCAATGACGTTTTGCGTTGGACTAGGCGTATGTTCGATTATGCCATTAAAAGGCACATGATCCAGTTTAACCCGGCTTCAGCTTTTGATTTGTCGGATGCTGGAGGACAGGAGAAAGCAAGGGAACGGGCTTTGTCGCGCGATGAATTGGTGACACTGTTTGAGGCGATGCGGAAAACTAAGGGATTTTCGTCAATCAATCAGCTAACTATCGGCCTGTTGTTGATGCTTTGCGTTAGGAAAGGCGAACTGGTCACAGCCAAAATATCAGCTTTCGACCTGGATAAAGCCACATGGAAGTTGACTACCTCGGACACCAAGACAAAAGCTGAAATTATTATCCCTTTACCAAAGCAGGCGGTTGAGGCATTACGGGATTTAATCAGGTTAGCTGGAGACAGTGAATACCTGTTACCGGCGCGGCAATATCAAGACAGGCGTTTGCCGTATATTCACGAGAATACCTTAAATGTGGCCTTGTCTAAGGTCAAAGCCAACATGCCGGGAGTGGAGCCGTTCACTATTCATGACTTTAGACGGACGGCCAGAACCCACCTGGCGGCACTGGGTGTTGATTCGCACATTGCCGAACGATGTCTTAACCATAAAATCAAAGGTGTTGAAGGGATTTATAACCGGCATGATTACTTTGATGAACGCAAAGTTGCATTACAGAAGTTGGCTAACTTTATTGAGGCATGCCAAACAGGTAAAGACTGGAACGTAACACGATTTAGGAAAACGGTATAATCACATTTAATGGATGGCTCAACAGAGCAACGAGCGGGACTCCTTCCACGTTTTCAGCTATTTTCTTTCATGGCGCCTTATTACTTTGATGGAGTTTTATCAGTGGCAGAAAAATTCGACATAAGCTGGCTTAAGTTAGAAAATTATGAAGCTTTAAAAACTATGTCTGTTGAGGGTTGGCAGCAGCTCCTTGGAGAGCGATATGAGTTTAGCAGACATGTGAAGAGTTGCAGAGAAGGATGGTATCAGTCCTTTTATGAGCAGGGAGCTTATTTTAAATGTGACTTCTTAGATTCCTCAGTGCCACCAGAAGAGCTACTCAAGAAAATTGCAGGCCTTTTAAAACAAGGTGTTATAACTAACTTTGGGCTTGGTTCCTTCCCTTTACAAAGCACACCCCCGAACCCTTCAAAAAGTTCAATTAATGATCTTGTTGTGCATGACGTAGTCGAGATGTCGAACGTGGTCGAGATGTCGTATGGCTACCGCCTTCACTATGAGGTTGATGCTAATGGCAAAAAAAAGCTCCAAAAAAACCAAGAAAATTGGCAGGAGATGTTAACCAAGCCTTTCGACGACGGACATGATGGCAATGCTAAGATTAAAATTGATTTATACGCAACTGACGCGAGACTTAGAAAAGACTTTGATCAATGGCTTAAAAACATCAGAAAAACAACTGGTTACTATAACAACATTCCTAAGAAAAAATCAAAAAATAAGTTATCTAAGAAAGAGCTATATACCCAGGAAGATTTTGATCACTGGATTAAGTATGGCGTTATTCCTTACATTGACTTAATGCTTGTAGCCGACATTGAATATAAAGAAATCACCCAAGAGGAATTGGCACCAAAAATTTTTCCTGAAGAAATAACACCTGTCGATCCTTTGGTGCGTATATGTCAAGTTACCAAGCCATTAGCAGAAGAATTAATTCAAAATAAGATGTATAAAACACTATTGGCACAATTAGCCTATCAAATTCCCCCTGCTTAACGCAAAGAATGTTTTGGCTATCGAGTATTGTAAATCAGGATAGGAGTCGGTCATTGCTATTTGGTAGACCACACTGGGTGTTTCATAGCCCAACGATTGATGACGCCACTCTTCATTATAAAACTCGAAGTAGTCTGTCAATCTCATCTGCAAGCTCTATATACTGTCATGCTGCTTCAAATAGACTTCTTCATATTTAACCGTTCTCCACAATCGCTCGACAAAAATATTATCCAGCACCCCTGGCCCAAATAAATTTTTCGTCATGCGCTGTGAGCCATAAAAGGGGTGTCGCATGTACTCTTCATCAAGCAATTGCAACAACAGACAATCATCCCCATCACCGGATTTCAGCAGACGCCTTTTTTGCGCCTACACGACTGAGCGCGTAACCTTGAACAGTTTGCATTGTAGGTATAGCGCCATACCATTATCCGGTGCGATCCACGACTGCCGTTTCTCTATAGACTCTATAGACGGATTCCTGATTTTTTAAGCCAATCCAGCTCCATACTCAACTGCCCGATTTTGGCATAAAGCCGATCCGGATCGCTTTGTGCATTGATAGGCTTCACCCCCTCGCTTACCATCAAACAGATTGCCTGCATTGTCCAACAATTCCTTTTTCCATTGACTGACCTGCGTTAGATGCACACTGTTCTCTTGAGCGATTCCATTGATCGACTTCGTGGCCCCCTCACTGCTTCCAATGTAATTTTGTACAATCTTGGCTTTTTGCGAACCTGTAAAAATTTTCCGTTTGCATTCGCTTATTTCCTACTTCTCATTTTTCGACAGAGCATAGCTTAAATTATTGCCCGGAATTTTGAGGGACACTTATAGTTAGGCTAGCCAAGGTAATTCATGTTTATCAAAGAGTTACGTAATCCATTTTTGTGTACTGAGGCGAAATTTCTCATTTTCCACCTCGGGACATATCCAAAATTATGTGAATAATACGTAACCATGCCAAAGCATCCCGCGCTGGCGCGAAACCTTCATAGGAAAGAAAGCATGGTTACTCCATCAATTTTACCCCCACTAAATCCCCTGTTACGTTTGTCAGTTGTCAAACAAACCACAGGCAAGTCCCGCACCACTATCTACCGAGACATCCAAAAAAGACTGATGACTCGCCCAGTAAAAATTGGCGGTGATAGATCAGCATGGCCACAAAGCGAAATAAATGCGATTAACCAAGCCCGCATTTCTGGAAAATCAGACGAAGAAATCAAAAAGCTGGTTATTGAACTAGAAGCGGCGAGGTTAGTTGAGAGGAGAGGCGCATAATTTATATTTTTTTGCTTGGTATTCAACTGACTACTAATTTGGATAGTCGAGTAAGTTAGCCGGTATCACATGTCCGAGCGGGAATTGTAATTGTGCAAGGGGTAAACCCTTTGCCACGTTTTTCGGGGACACCGCGCATGGCTTGCATCCCCTCAAAAATCAAAAGAGATTGGAAAATAAACAATGATTCAGCAAAGAACAAAACAGACCAAGAGCGGCAGCGAAACGAGAAAACGCCAGGGAGCAATTAAAATGCGCGTGGACAGTGCGGAAAAGACTGAGGTCCAGAACCGCGCCGCGCGTTCAGGCTTAAGCGTGTCGGGTTTTTTACGCGTTTTGGTCTTCGGCAAAGACACGCCGCAACTGCCAGCAGCGCGGCGGCCAACCCTGGAAATGGCGATGTTGGGCGGGCTTCGATTTGAATTACGGAAAATCGGCGGCCACCTGCAACAAATCGTGGATCACCTGAATCAAGGCAAAGACTTTGACGACCACGCTTTTAAAGTGATTTATGCCGAATACAGCGCCATCTTAAAAACAATATACCAAGCCGTTAGCTTGGATAAAGCGTCATGATCATCAAAGGGCATTCCACCTCAGGTTTCGGGCTGGGCAACTATCTTCAAAAAACTGTACAAAACGAGCGTGTCGAAATCTGGCCAACGCGCGGTGATATGCAGCGCGACTTATCAGAGACTTTGAACGATTGGCGAAGCGACAGCTTGACGACAAGCTGTAGCAAGCCGCTATATCACGCACAATTAAGTCCGGATCGCACGTTAAGCAGCGAAGAATGGAACGTGGCTCTTGATATATTTGAAAAGGAAATGGGTTTGGAAAACCAGCTCAGGGTTTTAGTGAAACACGTGAAAAAAGGGCGTGAACATGTGCATGCCGTTTATTCGCGCATTAATGAAAACGGCTATGCTATTTCTGATTCGTGGAATTTTTGGCACCACGAAAAGACAGCCAGAGAAATTGAAATCACTTTGGGCTTAGAAAAAAACCAAGGGGTGTTTATTAGCCGCAAGGCCAACCGGCCCGAACGAACTCCCAGCCAAGCCGCGATCCAGCAAGCCGAAAGACTTAAACTCGATCTCAAGCAGATTAAAAGAATGGTACGTAAACTTTACCAAAACGCCGACAATGGTCACAGCTTTGTCGCAGAGCTGGAATCCGAGGGCTACAGACTCGCCCATGGCGACCAGGGGGGCTATGTGATTGTTGACAACGTTGGCGGTGTTCACAGCCTGTTACGTGTTGTCGATGTGAAAGCCGACCTACTGCGGGAAACTTTGCGCGACTATGGTTTGCAGAACTTGCCCAGCGTCCAAGCCGCACGGTCTGCGCAACAAATGCGGCAGCTAGCCCTGTTGGTGGAGAAACAGGAAGCCAAAATTGAACTTTATTCAGGTACTCAGCATGAAAAACAAGCTACCAAATCGTTAACCCTTGCAGAACGTATCCAAAAAACCCAGCAGGATCTGCTCAATCAAAGAGAAAAGCGGAAACGTGGCGAGGCAATCATAAGCTATGACTTGAGCCGAGGTTTAGGCCTGAATCGACACCGATAATAAACACGTCTGTTATAAATATTCTATAACCCCCTGATGATACAGGTTAACTAATTTACGCAATTAAACACTAGAATGGGAGCAACCGCTATGCCTATAAATTCGGACATCACAACTTCACCTTATGGAGAGTCGCGTCGCACGGAGGTTTTGGATTATGTTCTTGGCTGCTCCATGCCTCGGCCCGGTGTACAAAGTGAAATTGTTCAACATCAAACTGACAAGCATGTGTTGAGTATTGCTCCCACGCGTACCGGCAAAGGACGAGGTCTGATTCTGCCTAATTTATTAAATCTGCCAAATCACTCGGTTTTTGTAATCGATCCTAAGGGTGAAAATGCGCTGGTTTCCGCCAAATACCGGAGGGACAAGCTAGGCAATAATATCCTGATTTTTAACCCTTACCGGATTTTTGAAAAGGAGTTTGACGACCTTGGTTTCAAACAGTTTCAAACTTTTAACCCGCTTGCCAATCTGAGCCCTGAAAGCCCTAATTTTGCCGATGATGTGGCCAATATTGCGGAAGCCTTGATCTATGAGGAAACAGGCGGGGATTCGCATTGGGTACAATCTGCACGAGGATATGTTGAGTTTCTGATTATGTTTTTGGTAACTGATCTAGAGGAACAAGCGAACAAAACGGTTACTTTAGGAAGATTGCGTCAAATTATCGCGGGTGGTTATTCAGGGTTAATAGTTAAAAAAAATAAATCAGAAATTAGTATTCTTGAAAAGGCTGAAAAAAGTACTTACCCTCTTGTTCGAGATAATGCCGGGCGATATGCTTTTGAATCCGCAGAAGTTCATAGTTTGATAGCAACCGCAGAAACCCAAACCCGCATATTCAAGAGTGAGGCAATTTGCTCGGCTTTGGAAGGTGAAAAGTTTAACTTTGAGGAGATGAAAAACCGTAAGACCTCGGTTTATTTGATCTTGCCGTCTGAGCGTTTAATTACCCAAGCACGTTATTTGCGGCTGGTTTTACTGATGGCAATGTCGCAGTTTATGCGTTCTGAAAAAGGGGCGCACCAGGTGGTGATGATGTTAGATGAGTTCGCTAGCCTGGGAGCGTTGAATATTATTGCAAATGGTTACGGGTTGATTGCGGGGCATGGTGTGACCCTGTGGTCGTTCGTGCAGAATCTGACGCAGTTACAACATCTTTATCCTAATAACTGGGAAACTTTTATCGCTAATTCATCGGTCGTGACGGTATCGAACGTTAACGATGTCACTACAGCAGAATATTTTAGCCGTCGCGCTGGTCAGTGTGAAAAGGAAAAAGTCACGAATAACAATGTTGGAAAAGGTTGTCTTGGTCCTGGTGGAAATACGTATTATCCAGGCAGTACTTCTAGCATTACTTTGGCCTGGGAAG
>JAQTLI010000126.1 GCA_028714995.1 Methylobacter sp.
GGTAATGGGTTTACCATCTCTGTCCTGCAGCATAATAGGCTGGGCAGCCGGAGCCTGAACCTGAGCCGGAGGGGACTGGATAATAACAATCGGCTGACGGGAATCAACCTCTCTGACCTCTCCGGTAGCTTTATCTATCAGCATTGTCCGGGCAGGCTGAGGCTGGGAGACAGGTGCTTCCTGATCCTTCTTGATGATTACAGGAGCACCAGGGGGAACTTCCCTCACAGTATCACCGTCTATAATATAGCTCTTGCCCTGGGCAACTTCCTTAGCAGCCGGAGCAGGTATTGCTATAGGTTCGCCGGCCTTAACCTCTTTAACTGCGAAGCTACCATCCGGCTGGGGTACAATCATAACCGGTCTCTGAGGTTCTTTACTGTCACTCCCAGCGCCAGTTATCTCTTTGAACACCCTCAACATTTCTATAGCAGAGTCTCCCTTACCCTCTCCCTCTTCACGAGCTGTCTGCAATTTGGCCAGCTGCACCGCATCTTCATAAGTCAAGTCACCATTACCCTCTCCCACAAATTTGGGAATACCCCGGGAGGAAAGGATATAAGAACGTTCTGATTTCTGATTTTTAGCTCCCTCATCCTGATGAGCTTCAGCTATCTGGCTCCTAACCCCCTCCGGTGATTTCTGGCCAAGATATGAACTCCATGAATGAAACCAGCGCTCTTTAAGATCTGTCCTGATATTCATTTCGCTCAAGGCTTCCCATATCCAATTTAAATCACGGAAGTTACCACCATTAAAGACATGGTCTGTAGTTACCTCTACCAGCTGCTCACCTATCCCTATCTTTAACCCGCGAATTTTAAACTGCTCATACTCGCTGACACCTAATGACTCTTGTGTCTCCATTGGTTCAGACACAAATTCTTCAGCATCCAGCTCTTCCACTTCAACCGGCTGGATTTTCACCGGTGCTTTTTTGACCTGAGTTTTAACTGCTGCAGTTTTCTGTGCTTTCGGAGTTTTAGCTTCTTCGTTCACCTGTTCACCTTCACTGTTACTTTCACTGCTGGGCTTATGGGCAAAATGGATATGCCCGTTTAACCCTGATTTGTTTTTGAAAGCTTTGCCGCATATTGGGCATTTCATCATCGGCAAAGCCTCTACTTCACCGGGCAGAAACTCTCCATCTGCATTAACCTTGAGGTTTCTGGACTTCACCAGCTTATCCAGCCGGCCCATAATTGACGAAGGTTTTTTCTTTAAACTGGTAGCCAGGTCTGCTAATGAAATAGGTTGTTTACCGTGGACTTCTTCAAGGATATTTTCATCTAACCCCATAATAACCCCCTATGCATAAAAATAGCCGGGAAGACGATAGCAATGCTACCGTACCCCCCGGCTATCAGGAAGTCTACTCTAACCGCATTATATTGTCAAGAGGGTGTCCTTACCACTCTCTGACCCATTCCAGTATCTCATCCCTTGAAATCTCCCACCTCTCCCCCCAGCCTGCTACATACTCATTCTTGAAGTGCTGATGATACTTGAGAGCTAAATTCTTATCTCCGGTAGCATCCAGCAGAAGAGCCAGAGCAAGCTGGGCAGGCCCGCTGCCAGAATATCCCCACTGAAATCCATCCGGAGAGTGGTTCAGAAGCTTGACGCTCACCTTATGGTCCAGTCTCTCACCGTTTCTGGTAACTATCTGGCCGCCTACTTCTGTCAGTTTAATCCCTCTGTACCATACCAAATTATCACCGGCTAAAATCGGCACCTGAGCCAAACCATCCTTTTCTTCAGACACCTTTAACCTCCTTATTTACCCAGTCCTTACATTGAAAATCCGGGCCTGCTACAGACTCAACCCGCAATAATGTAAAGTGTCCAAACCGCCGGAGTTCTTCTAAACTGGAAGCATCTGTCTCCAGACCGGCAGAGTACAGATGAGCTTCGCATCCGCACCAAACAGAGTCAGAGGTTTTAATATCCCCGCCAGGGAAACCGTGAGCCCATCCGCACGTACCACACTGGCCGGAAACCGCCTCATACTCATTCAGCAGAACATTATCCGGATAAGATGAGTTATCTATCCTGGCCTCCAGTAACGAATTGACCAATTTCCGTGACTCTTCTGAGGGCATTTGCCCCCGCTGCCTTATGATCTGAGCCAGAGCAGCTGCTAAAAACACCTTCGGCAGCTGGTAGTTATTACCATACTTTTCCATCGGCAAAGTGTCTTTATTTCCCCGGTAAAGAGACATGGCCGTGGAGATAATTTGATTGTGTAACGTCTCCACCAGATGAGTTAGCTTAACGATGAATTGTTCTTCAGTCATTTTCACCTCTGATAACTTCTTGGCCTACGATACGATTAACATTCTCTGGAGTAATAGGAACCGGCTTTAACGAAACATCATCTCCGAGATTGACATACAGACCCATCCAGCTTAGCGTATTAGTCCTTAACCGGTCAAAGATATCCAGAGCCAACGTGGCCATCATCTGGTTTATCAGCGGGCTCTGCTCATCCTCAATAACAGCCTGGGCACAATCTCTGGGCTTATCCTCTCCGGGTACAGGTATTAACAGGTCAGGCTGCTGGTAAGAAGGTATTGGTAGAAACTGGACTTCGTCTTCTTTCAACCGTTCCCTATATTCAAAAATATAGCTATTATCTTTAGATATATTCCCCACGAGTATCTGGCCGGATTTTTTGCCATTCCCTGCATCTATCCACCAATCCCCATTATTCCACTTGTGGGCAATAGCTTGTCTGGCACTAGCATTATCAACGCACCCGAATACTACCAGCTTTCTGTTGTTACGATGAAGAGACTGTACCAGACTCCGGGAAAAGTCCCACTCAAACGGCCAGGGAGAATAACATATTTTCCGGCCGTATTGACGTGACAGACGCTCTGCCAACGCTTGGCATTTAAACATTCCCAGTTCTTTGGAATAAAAGTTTTGCCGGATAAGATTATGTTGCTCTATATGGTCCGGATCTATCAGCACAATCGGATTGGCACAACCCTCCAATAGGCGGCATAATCCCTCTGCCAGAAAACTGCCTGTTCCGCCGCAACCAACAACAACGATGATATTTTCTTCGTCACACAGGCTCTTGACATGGTAGTCCATCCATTTCCTCCCCTTCTTTTTCCTTGGCATCTAATAAAATCCCGCTGAATATAGTGCTAAAGTCCATGCTGAGAAAATAACCATAAATACCAATCCGGAATTTAATCTCTGTATCTTCGCTGCATTTACCCACTACACCATAAAACTTATAGCCGGTTTCGTCCCTATTATCTTGTCCGCTAAAGAACGCTGGCATCCGGCCATGAGAATGCAGTTCAATAACAGCCCCGTCTACACAGTCATATTTGATAGAGCAAATACTGTTTTCTTGCTGGGGGCATATTAGTTTATACCCATTATCCCAGACTATTGCTGCAAATACCTCTTTGGGATCATTGTTTTTTGCCATCTCAATAAACTGAGCCAGCAAGCAATAAGGGATACGCCCATGCTTTAAAACTATCTTGGTAGAGGACTTTTCCAGCCCCCGGATAGCAGCCTCAAATACCGGAATTCTGGCTGCTATACTGGGAGAGTCCGCCTCAACAAATACCCCGTTACCTGTCAAGACATAATCATAGGCTATACCGCGAGTCCCGGATAATCCCTGAGGATGCCTAATCAAATAACCAGCTATTTTCATACGCATACCTTCATGAGCTGGCCAACTGTACCCCAGCTTATTAAATCATTATTAGGGAATTTTTTAGCCGACTTTTTGTCCAAATACCTCCATAAGTCAATCACATCATTAGGGAACTTTTTTGACCTGTCATCTACGTTAGCTGTATCAGTAAAGAACGAATTAAAGAATTCTGATATTATGTTGCCAGGGTTACTAACGTATCTCTGACTGCCAGCACAAGTACGACCATTCCTAAAAACATTCAAAAGCGGGGCATGAAAGACCTCGCAATTCAAACTATTAGGATACTTTTTAACCGCATACACCCATGGAGCAGATCCTTTTCGGCACAGGAATATCAGTCCTGGCAACGGCACTTTGTAATTTACACAGTCACCTTTATTCATTCCTGTTCTGACACTTAAAGTCCGTATTTGAGGCTCTGAATAAATCGCCAGCACTGGGCCTTCACTGGTATTAGACCACCACAACACGTTTTTAGGCAATAATCCGGTATTGTAAGAGAGTTCGGCAGCTAATGCATGGGCAATCTCGCTTGCTGAAACTAAACAAGTTGCAGATATCCCATCTTCAAACTGAGTCATGACAACAGCCTGAGTATAAAAATCCAGCCGGACCTTTAAAATATCGGGTGGAATTTGTAATTTTTCCGGTAAAGCCCACTCATACTTTACTGAACTATCGTCCTTTGACAATTGCATAAGAATATCCCTTCCTTATCTCGTATTCTACGGGCGATTTTCCGCTATTCAACATAAGATCAATCAATTCCTTTAAGCAGGTTTCCCCGTCCGTATTGGCCATTTCCTTAAATCCGTCTATCCGTTTCAAGATAGCCTTGAGTTCTTCCTGCTGGCCGGTTAAATTATCTACAATTGCCCTATTCCAATCCGGCCATTCCTGCACATCCTCAAAGGCAGTATTGAGTTGTTCACATGGGGATAACCCTGTTAGCATCAGAGCAATATCTCCGGCTCCGGCATATTGAGTATTAGCGGTTACCTCCGCTATATCTTCAGAACCCCAGCCGGTTTTGGGGATTTTACTGACTAATTCCTGCCCGTAAAAGTCTTCTAGATACTCCAGTATCGGAATTCTGGCCTGATAACCATTCATCTCCATGTTGGAATTGACAGTCACAGTGTACGGATACTCGCACAATCCCATCACTATGACAACCCCCATCCCAAAATCTCTGAAGTTATCATGATAATCTTCCGAACCTATCCCATAGCAAGCTACTGGCATTATATGGCAGAAATCATATAGCGTAAGTTCGTCACTTAGCATCTCGTAATCTAATGGATCCTCCAGGCGGAAATATCTGTTACTAAAGGCTTCAGTGAATTTAGCAGTCCAACCGGTATGAGAGGAAAACAATATCTCTTCTTTCAGATCTGGTAAAAATTCATCTAAAAGCTCTTCAAAATCTTCTCTCCCCTCAACCTCATCAAATAAGAAGAGTACTTCTCCAATAGTGGGAGGCCCGGCCTGCAGGGAATTTATGAGCGCCGTTAAGGGAAAACGAGAAGCAGTCTGTTTCATTACTCTTCCTTTCTGGATCTTATGCTCCGCAGAGCTACCACCGCTTGCGCGGTAGTAGCTCCGTAGATTTGTGCCTGAGCTATAGCCAGATTTATTTCAGCTTGATTGTTTCTGACTTTGGAGTAATCCAGCTTTCCATCATCATCAACACATTTTCTAGCCAAATCCAGCAATGTAAGCTTCGTTTCAGGCACACGAGACAGAGCACGAAGGAACTTTTCAATATCCTCTTGCGCACTCATTTAACCTTTTGTCCCCACTCTCTTCTTAAAGGTGATTACATCATCACTGTCCAGTACTCCACCTTTAGACTTCACGATCTCGGCATTAGCAAGCTCCGGGAAAAAATCAGTCATATGGTTTTTCACGTCTTCTATGCTCATGTTCGGATCGGGATCAGGATATTCTTTCCCTTCATACTTAAATATCCTTGCCATTATTTACTCTTCCCCCTCTGTTTCGTCTTCTGTTTCGTCTTCTGTGCCATCTTCAGCTGGTTCTTCAGCCGGAGCAGCTGCGACAGCCGGTTGCATTTCAGCCTGCCACTTAGCGGTTGATTCCTTAAGGAATTGCATAATCGGGCTATCCGAATTTGACCCGTCTGTGCTGATATCCCCCAACAATCCCTCTATAGTACCCTCAAACGGCTTGAATATCGGAAAACCGCCCTCTTTCATGACACTGACATGGACTTTACCATTCCGCTCTTCAATAATTAGCTTGCGCCCCCATGGTAAAGGCTTAGGCGGTTCTGGCTTAGGTTGAGGCTTAACCGCCTGGGTAGGCTGGGGAGCGCTCGGTTTGGCGACAGGGGCAGGCTGGGGAGTACTGGGCTTGGCGGCCGGAGCAGATGATTTCACCGGGCTGGAAGAGGAAACTGTTTTGGGTTTATCTTCCAGTGATGCAATCTCTGCTGCAGGCTCTTCCGTTTCTTCAATAGCCTCTTCCGTTTCACCTGCAGCCTCTTCCGTTTCAACCGGCGCCGGTTCTATAACCTCTTCAGCTAAATCCAGTGAAGGACGAGAGCGGGCAATAATAGCCTTAATCTGGCTGTCCAATTCTTCCATATGCATACCGCCGGCAGCCACTACTGACCGGGCCAGTATCCGCATATTTTCAACCCCGTTATCCTCCCCCTTCAGCTGCAGAAGATACCGACCATGCGACTGGCTGATTTCACCGGAAATAATCATGGTCTGAATATCGTCCGGCAATTCCAGCAAACGTATAGTATTTGATATCTCTGCCTGTGACAGGTTATGGATACGCCCCAGCTCAGATTGCGTAATCTGAAAGTCCTGAATATACTGGACATATACCTGGGCTTGCTCTATGGGATTAAGATCCTTACGTACGGAGTTAGCCTCAATCACCATATCAGCCATCTGGCGGTCAGACAGGGTGCGAATAGCCACGGGCATCTTCTCAAAGCCCTTAAAATCATGGCTATTGAGCCAGACATAACCGGACCGTCTCAGCCAGCCGTCTCCCATCTCGTAATGGCCATCTACCATACGGGCAATAGGCGTCTGCAGCAACCCATGCTCATGGATTGAAGCACCGAAACGTTCGGCTACACTGTCAGGGACAATACGTCTTGTTTTTGGCTGGTAAGGGTTCGGCTGTAAGTCTTCCAGCGCAACCATGACAATACGCCCTTCATTTTTGCTCTCAGGCACAGAGACAGGCTCAGAAGTAGTTTCCATTGCCTTCTGTACGTCCGGAGCAACTTTTTTAGTTCTTGGCATACTTATCTCCTTTCAAAAACACTTATTGAGTTGTTATCTATCCATAAACCCCCCTTTATGGCCTCATCAGTGGCGGCTCTACCGCCAGACGCCGGTTTAATCCGGCGTTTCGGCCTGGGTAGGTAGTGGCTTAGGTAGGTTTTTTGAAAAACATTATTCTTAATTCATTCACAATTGCATCAGCCATATCTAGCCCTGCTAAACAGCACTGGCGTCCGATTTCAATCTCTCCCTGACTAAATTTGGAGCTAGGGTTATCCCATGATTTATAACAACCATCGTAAAATTCCACTTCCTTAATGATAATGCTACTTACCTGTGCAAGTATTTCGCTGCTATTTGAGGTTGTAATCCTCTCCAATGTGTTAGCTATCTTTAAGGCCTTTTCTGTTCGGTAAATTGCTGTCATGATAGTAATCTCCTCACTTTTTTAATCCACCTTGTAGTATGTTCCATCTACTTCTTTTAAACTGCCACCGTCTTCCGCTTCTTGAGAGATCCAATCTGCAAATCCGCAGTTATATGCTATAGGATCAATCTCTTTGAAAGCGTAACTGCAAG
>JAQTLI010000127.1 GCA_028714995.1 Methylobacter sp.
CCAAGGTTGCTTTGGAAGCGGTCAAAGGGACTAAAACCGTCAATGAGATCGCCCAGGAATTTGGTGTACATCCGACCCAAGTGAATCAATGGAAAAAAGAGTTGCTGGCGAATGCTGGTAGCTTGTTTGAAGGCAAGCGTGGGCCAAAACCGGTTGATGCCCAAAGTGACCCGGACCGACTCTACGCCAAGATAGGACAGTTGAATATGGAATTAGACTGGCTTAAAAAAGTCTGGGATCAGCCAGTAGAGGAACGGCAGGCCTGGATAGCACCGGATGAAGTGCTCGCGCTATCCACGCCATTTCAGTTGCTCGCGGTCACACGCTCGGTTGTCTATGCCCAGAGAAAGCGATTACACAAAGACCTTAGTGAGCTTGATCTTTTGTTGTTTCAGCTGCTTGATGGAGAGTACACCCTCCTGTTTTACAACGAGAAAAGACAACATCAGTCATTGGACTTCCAAACACCGACCCAGGTGTACCAGAAAGCCAAAGGCGGTGGTGCGAAGATCGTAGATAAATTTAATAGTGAGAAGGAGACATCAACTCCCCGTGCAGAAGAATTGGGACAGCGCCATTCAGCTGTAATGTGAACAGGCCTCTATCTTAAACTAGCAGGATATTTGTCTGGACTTCGGGGTCCACTTTAGGCATAGGAGGATAACTTTGTTCGTAACGTAAATAGCACGACTTAAGGCTCTTGAATATTTGCGCCATAACCGAAACCAGCAAGAGATTTTATTTTGGCGAGATAATGATAAAAAAATGCCACTAAAGAAATCTCATTTCTTATCAATGGCTTAATGATGATAAACGCATCCGAAAGAAGTTTTATTGCCTTCGGTAAATTCGAAATGTTATGACGCACTAAGTTGCGGGCACCGAACACCGTCAAAAAACAGAATTGTTTCATCAATGTATAATGGTTCCTGTTCAGGCCGGCCAACATGGCAATTGATTCTTGCGCGTTAGTACCTCCACACTGCAGATATTTGAATACCGCCGTTTTAAGTAAACTGTTAGACATAACACCGTAGAGTGCGTTGGCAAGAATATTAACATTGGCATTGGCTTTTTGTCTGTCACGGTAATATGCTTCGATTTTTTCGTGAATCAAATCGGTTTTATTGAAATCAGGCATAGCCAATAAATGTGTACTCAATATTTGGATATCCGAAAATACCGCTGTCAATCCGCCGCCCGTTAAGGGATGGCGCATATTCAGAGCATCGCCCAGCATCACCGCGCCTTTCCGTATGATGGGTTTTGCCGCCATGTAATGGTTGGGCATGACCTTAAATCCGCCTTCTTGCAAGGCCTGTTCATAGCTGTTACGCATACATTCGGGAATATAAGGCGTTACATTGGCATCCAGATGTTGTTGCAGCAACTGTTTTCTGGGAAGCTGTTTGCCTGGAAAATCGATTAACAGCCTGACTTCATTATTGGAAATTGGATAACAAATGAACGGCGTCGGTCCCGATAAAAACACATGCCCATGTTTTGGAAAAGGCATTTCACAGTCTTTTAATATCAAGCCGATAAAATAAGACGTCACGGTTTTTTCATTATTGCTGAGATGATCTCTAAAATTTGAAAAGAATCCGTCGCTGGTAATGGTCAAGGGGGCATAAATGGACTTTATCTCGGACGTGAGCGATTCCCGGTAACTAACGCCAACAATTTCATTCCGTTCATTTTCCAGTAGTTGCAATGCTTTGCCATGTATTTGCTTAACCGATTCATTGTGTAGCGCTGAGGCTCTTATTTGCTGCAAAAACCGACCATTATGCAAGCCCATTCCCTTGTAGTGGTGCGGATAAGGAATGGTTGTTTTTTCTTCGCCTTGCAGCAGTGCGTAACCTTCAACGGGTTGCGCATCAAAACCATCCAGTAAATGCCCTAGACCCATTTGCTCAAGCGACAACACGGCTCCAGGTTGCAACAATTCACCGACGATGCGCTTTTTCTCCTTAAAGGAATGATCGATTAAGGCGATCTTAATGCCTTTGGGGGCAAGATAAGCAGTGATGGTGGCACCCGCCATGCCTGCGCCGATAATGCAAATGTCGAATTCTGATTTCATATTGAGCTACTTGATACACATACTTTAAACTGCGTTGATTGTTTTGTCATACTTGAAAGTCCTGCTTAAAGTATCGATTCAACGCCCAGATTGGAAAGATATTTCTATAATTGGCATAGGTTATCATGCAGTTATAATTAAAAACGCCGGAAATGTTTTCCTGTGGCCAATCGCCTATGTCTGTCTGTCTGTTCAGCAATACACTGATACCTGTTTCGATAACTTTTTTATTGTCAAAATTAGCGGCCATCAGTGTCAGCAACGCCCACGCGGTATTAACCACTTGGGAAGTCTCAGCCTCAGTGTAAACCAATGTCGAACAGGATTTAAAAGTCTCTCCCCAGCCGCCATCCGCTTTTTGCTTGCCGACTAAAAAGGTGCAGGCTTTGTTGATACTGCTCGTTAAGATCGTATCGTCATAATAGCCTTTGCCCTTGGCTTTACTGATCGCTTCCACGCCAAACCAGGTGGCGTAGGTAAAACAGACTGCCCAGCCGCCATACCAGGAACCATCCATTTTTTGCTGCTTAAGGATGAAATTGAGTCCTGCACTAATGGCTTTACGTATTTCACTGTTTTTATAAGCCGGATAAGTTTCCTGAATTTCCAGTAATGAAATTACACAGGCCGCAGTACATTCCGTCCATGAATAGTCAATCATAATATCAGCAAACACTTCGGACGGGTTGAGTTTTTCTAGCCATTTTGGTGCGCGTGTCAGTTCATAAGTTGCCCAGCCGCCGTCGGTATTTTGATAAGAAAGGATAATATCAACGGCTTGTTTGATACGTTGTTCATCGATCGACGGTTTAACCAGGCCTGAATGATGAATGGCCAGAGTGGCGCTTAAGCCTTCTGCAGTGCAATCGGCAACCGGCCAGCCATTTTCAGGGGTAGAAAATGGCCAGCTACCGATCATCGGGTGACGGAAAAACTCGGCATGCGTCGAGTGTTCGGCTTTGATTTGCGACAGTTCGATAAACTTATAGCTTTTTGCAATCGTCGCAGGGAAAAGTTTGCCCAGGTCACTTTCCAGCATGGCGCGGGTTGCAAAAGCGGTATCCCAAAGCTGCGAGCCATTATAGCCATTCATTTTCATGCCATCTTCAGCAACCCATAAATAATCAAACCAACGTGCGACATGCTTTTTAAACTGCACAGAATCCTTGCCGTAAGCATGCCAGATACAAATGGAATTAATGGCCTGATTGACGGGGCCTATGTTGATGTAGCTGGTCTGCTCATCCTCGGCATTGAGATATTTTAAAATGTAGTCGGTGGACTTTTTTCTTAACCAGGTGCATTTGAACTTTTCATAGTTATTGGTGAAAAAGTTCATCCACTTCAGTACCGGAGACGGCGTGGTGTAACAATCTTTTTCGCATACTGCATTGCGTTGCTTCGGCCAGTCAATAGAGGCGAAATCTTCGCTATAAATTTCTTCTCTTAAGGATAAAATCAGTTCATTTTCGGGCGCTTTAATCCGCTGTGCATAGCAATAGGCCATCGGCAAGTAAACCATGCGAGTGTGACACCAGTAGCGCCAGGGATGAACCGGCAGCCACCGGGGAAACAACCACATCTCAGGAAACAGGCTGTTAAAGCCTTGCCAGTCGTATAAATTCAGCACAGCAAGATAAAATTTTCCCCAGGAGGGGATGCCGGTTGCACCGCCATTGTTTTTGATCCACGCCCTGGCCTGGATCAGTTGCTGATGATTTTTATCGGCTCCCAGAAGGCGCAATGACACGTACTGCATGACGGTGCCAAACATCGTCGATTCGCCTTCAATATGCATGCCCCAGCCGGCATCTTTATTCTGATGATTGAATAAATAAAGCTTCATCATTTCCCGATGCGCTCTGGGAAACGGCGTATCGGAAAGATAAGTGGCGATAAGCAGGCCGGGTAAGAGAAATAGCGGGCCGCCGTAATCACCTGGCCAATGACCATCTTCACTTTGCAAGTAAGAGTAGTAGTTCATTCCTTTGATGAGCGCGTCGATGACTTTTTGCTCATCGGGATTGTCCGACTGAGGTAATTGACTGGTAAATTCCTGGAACTTCGCGTTAATGGCTGTATTTCTATAAACTTTATCGCCGGAATTGGGATTGCTTGATTTATCAAACTGAAAATCTTCAGCAAACTGTTCTATTTCTTCGTCTGTAATGTTATCTGCGTTTTGTAAATGCTCAGTAATATTATTTGATCCGGGCTTGAATGCCCAAATTTGCCGTCCCTTTTCAGTGAGTAGTTGCCAGTTTTTCCAGCCCGGTTTTACATTCAGCATAGATTCCTGTGAGGTGACTTTTAGCTTGGTTGAGCGATAAATGCCATGTATTGAATGGATGGCATCAATATTTTTTATTTATTAAACAGGGCAATACGAATCATAGCCAACAAACCTTTCAGTTTTTTCCATAAGCCAGGCGGTTGACGCAAACGTTCATGGCCGGGCAGTAATTGTCCTTTGGCCAATTTGCCGATTTTCCTTTTCACGGCTGGATCGAGCTTACCATCGGCAGCCAATTCAAAAAACAAAGCTTTCACATTGCCTAAATCAAAAAAATCCCGTTGCCATTCCCATTTATAATTGCCTCCATAGCGAAACCAGGAGCCGCCTATGCCTGCTACTTCATAATGAGTGCCGTCTTCTCGTAGCGCAGGCGAAACCTGTCGCCAAAGGCCAATCACTTCACCCAGTTTTTCATCGATTAAAATGCGGTGGTACGGATAGCGCCACTCTTCAAAGCCTTCCATTTGCACGCCTAAAGCCCATTCTTCTATCTCTTTACGGCTTCGCGCAACAAATTCTTCATTAGGCCCGATATTCCAGCGATATTCTGCGTCATCGGTATACATTGCGCCCAGGTATTTGGGCCAGTTACCTTCTTTTTCAGCGTTGCGATTCGCTTGCAACCAACGTTCAATCATTTCTTCAAGTTCTTCTCTGGGATATGCGGCCATACTTTTTATCTTTAGTGTGTTCGGTTGAATTCAATTTTAATTGCCTTGGTCGGGCAATATTTTTCGGCTTGCTGGGCTTTTTTCAGCAAATCCAGCGGTGGATTTTCTTGTAAAACAGTTAAATTGCCGGCGTCGTCTACATGAAAGAGTTCAGGCGCTTCAGTCATGCAGGTCGCATGGCCCTGACAAAGTTCCCGGTCGATTTTTATGTGAAAGCCAGTGCTAGTTTGTAAACTTTCCTGGCTGTTATTAGTAGCCGACTCAGCCGCAGCTTCTTTAACAGGCGTGCGTTTTTTATAGCGAACACGGCAAGGTGAGACCGGTTGCACCACCATTTGGGTGAAGTCATCCTGATAATTGTCTTTGTCGTCGATCAGTTCAAAGGTATAGCGGCGTAACAGAATGCTGAAAATGGCCTTGAGTTGCAGCATGGCGAAAGCATTGCCGGTGCACTTGTGTTTACCGCCGCCGAAGGCAATCCAGCTGAACGGCTTGGCATCTTCCTGGCGTGTTTCTGAATAGCGATCAGGATCAAACTTTTCCGGATCCGGGAAAACGTCAGCGATGCGGTGCGAGACGCGCGGTGAGGCGCAAACGTATTTCCCGGCTTTTACCGTGTAGCCTTTAAAGTCAAAGTCTTGCATCACCTTGCGGATTAAAAATATCAACGGTGGATGCAGGCGCAACACCTCTTTAATGACATTTTCCAGTACCGGAATTTCTCGTAAAGATTGAAAAGTGACCTCACCATCAGCGCCGAAGTGAGCATCCAGTTCATCCAATACTGATTTCATATATTCAGGCCTGCGCGCCAATTCCAGCAAGGTCCAGGCGGCTGTCCCTGCCGTGGTGTGATGCCCGGCGAATATGGTACCGATTAACATGCCCGTTATTTCATGCGCCGATAAGCGACTGCCATCGTCATAGCTGGCATCAATGAGTAATTGAAACGCATCTTCACTTTTTTCTGGTTTCTGTGCTCTGTTGGCAATGATACCGGTGACTAATTCCTGCAGTCGGGCGCGCGCTTTATCGCGGCGGCGAAATACAGGCAAGGGCAGATAGGGAAAAACAAAAGCCAGAGGATTCACGCCTTTTTCAAGATCATGATAGATTTTCGCAAACTCTTCATTCAGTTCATAACGGAATTCATCGCCGAGCAGGCAGTGGCTGGAGGTGTAAATGGTGAGTTCTTTCATGAACTCAAGCAAATCAATTTCGCCGGTATCGCCCCAGTTGGCAATCATTTGCTCGACTTCCTGGACGATCACTTGTGCATAGCCGCGCATCGGTTTATCGCGCAAAACGGGCATCAGCATTTTAAGCTGCTGGTCTTTTTTATGTGGTGGCGCGTCAAAAACCACGCCCTTGCCAAAAATAGGCGTCATGATTTTATACGCCTGGCTTTGATCCAGCTGGGCGTCCGGCGCGCGGAAAAAAGCCTCATTCGCTTCAGGGCCGGTCATTAGCACCATTTTTTGATGAAACATACGGAATTCACCGATTTCACCCAGTTTATTTCTGAGTCTCATCATGTAGTCAAAGGGATTTTTGCCAAATTCGAGCATGTGCCCTAAAAGCGGCAATGCACCAGGCATCTTGGGCGGTTCTTTACCTGGCGAAACGTTTTTTTGGGTATTAGTCGTAGTCATAACTCGATCTTGATGTATTTGTGCATTAAAGAACGCTGAAGCTATTGGTTACAGGTTCCTCGGAGAGCATTGGCATTTGAATGCAGCAATAGACAGATGCCGGGAAACCTTTGATTTTACTCGGTATCCTGTGAATGCACAAAACTTTCTGAACTATCTTGGTGCGTGCCGCAAGCCATATCCGCCAAGGCTATACCCTCAGGGCATTAGCCCAGTTAACTTTATATTTAACCAATCATGAAAAATTTCCTCTTACTCCAGGTAACGGACGATGAAACCATGCTGATGGCGAAAGTTTTGAATGGCTATAAATGGCAATTCTTACCCCGCCTTTTCCATCTTTCTCATCTCGACCGGCGAAACCCTTCCTTTCGAGGAAACCTTGTCGTACACCTCATCGAAGGCTTGCCGGCAATACGGCAACCGTTCCCGCAAATGGTCATAGCCGGCATGGTCGAACATTGTCCTGAACTCTTCCCTGCTCATGGAAGTTCTCGCATACAAGGCTTGGTAGCCCCTATGTTCGATGACGAATTTTTCCAGCAAGGGCAGGGCGATGGCGTTATCGAAATCTTTCTTGTCCGGCGTGCCGTAGGCACCGATATCGACGTATAGCTCGTCCACGGTTCCTTTCTCAGTCCTGAAAGGGTGCACAAAGCCGGGCTGGCCGCCATTATCTATGATCGACATCGGCGAAAGCCATAAGGGATATAAGCGGAAATGCTCGTCGAAATAGTCAATGGACTGCTTCAGATACCGGATCGGCATGAGCATGTCCTGAACCACATGATACTTTTCCCTGAGTCGCCGGGTG
>JAQTLI010000128.1 GCA_028714995.1 Methylobacter sp.
GATGAGGCGCATTGCGTTTCCCAATGGGGACACGATTTTCGGGTTGATTATCTCCAGCTTTCCCTGCTGCATGAGCGTTTTCCGCAAATTCCCCGCATCGCGCTGACGGCAACCGCAGACGACAAAACCCGTGAGGAAATCAAGTTACGCTTGGGGCTGGAGCAAGCCCGGCTTTTCTTGAGTGGTTTTGACCGTCCCAATATCCGTTACCGTATTGTGCAGAAACAAAATGCCCGGCAGCAATTGATTGATTTCATCAAAACCGAACATGCCGGTGATGCCGGCATCGTGTATTGTTTGTCGCGTAAAAAAGTCGATGCCACCGCCGAATGGTTGAGAACCAAAGGCGTGAATGCCTTGCCTTATCATGCGGGCATGGCTAATGATCTGCGGCAGAAGCATCAGCACCAGTTTTTAATGGAAGACGGGCTGGTGATTGTGGCGACCATCGCTTTCGGCATGGGCATCGATAAACCCAATGTCCGCTTTGTTGCGCATCTGGATTTACCTAAAAGCGTTGAGGCTTATTATCAGGAGACTGGCCGGGCAGGGCGCGATGGCTTGCCGGCTAATGCCTGGATGGCTTATGGCTTGCAGGATGTCATCACCTTGCGGCAAATGCTGGCGGGTTCCAATGCCGATGAAGCCCATAAGCGTATTGAATACCACAAGCTGGAATCCATGCTGGCCTTATGTGAGCAGGTGCATTGCCGGCGGCAAGCCTTATTAGGCTATTTTGGAGACCATCTTGAGCAGCCGTGTGGCAACTGTATACCTGTCTGGAGCCGGTGGAAACCTGGGATGGCACTCTGGCTGCGAGGCAGGCATTGTCCTGCATCCATCGTACGCAGCAGCGCTTTGGCGTCGCCTATTTGATTGATGTTTTGCTGGGCAAGGCAACAGAGCGGATTATAAATTCAGCGCATGATAAGCAATCAACCTTTGGCATAGGCAAAGAGCTGGATGAGAAACAATGGTATTCAGTGTTCAGGCAGTTGGTCGCACGCGGGTTGGTTGCCGTGGATTTTGAGCGCTTTGGCGCGCTGCAGCTGACAGAGGCTTGTCGCCCGATTCTGCGAGGCGAACAACAACTGATGTTACGCAAGGATTTACAGCCTGAAAAAATAAAAGGCAGTAAAGGCGGCGGCAGGCAGTTTGCCAAAAGTGACGATACGCTGCTCTGGAATGCTTTGCGCGCCAAGCGCAAGGCGATTGCAGAGAACCAGGATGTGCCGCCCTATGTTATTTTTCATGATGCAACCTTGATGGCGATGCTTGAAGCCAAGCCGACCAATCGACAGCAAATGAGCATGCTGTCCGGTATCGGCGAGCGCAAGCTGGAACTGTATGCCGATGAATTTCTGGCGGTGATAAGCGAGTTTGTCGATCTCAGCAACAGTGGGCCGATTGGTCTGGCCGATACCATGGCTGAATCCGTGGCTTTATTCCGGCTGGGTTACAGCGTAAAGCAGATCGCCCAGCAAAGGGAGCTGCAAGAGACTACCATTTATGGTCATTTGGCACAGTCTCTGGAGCAGGGTATGTTGGTGTTGGCAGATGTTGTTGAATTGCCGGAGCAGGAAATCAGGCTGATAGAAGACGGTATTATCAATCTGCCTGAAGAGCAAAAGAACGCACTTAAGCCTGTGTATGAGCTGTTTGACGGCCATTACAGTTACGGCGTTTTGCGCTGTGTAAGAGCGGCTTTGCAGCATCAGACGTCTTAATTTCTGGTGGGAATGAATATCCGCGGTAAGTCAGTCGTACTGAAGCATGACGAGATTCCTTGTGGCCCGGTTAAGTTTTTGATAAATTGACCTCATTCTGATTTCAATGCCTCCTTTTTCGTTTTCAAAATGATGATAAATTCAACAACGTCAAGTTCATCGACAACTAAAACAGCAGTCACTTGCGCGAACTGTAACCTGGATAATTTGTGCATCCCTAAAGGGCTGCCCCGGTCAGAAGTGGGCGAGCTCGGCTTATTGGTTAGTCGGGACAATATACGTCAAAAGGGTGAGGCTATATACCATGCCGGCAGCCCATTCAGAGGCATAATTGCCTTGCGTTCCGGCAGCGCAAAATTACTGAGTTTTGACCAAAATGGAAATGAACTGGTAGTTGATTTTATTCTTCCGGGAGAATTACTAGGCTTTGATGGCTTGTCCTCACAAATCCATAACTGTACCGCCATAGAATTAGATACGGTGAATTATTGTCATTTGCCAGCTCATAAAATTGAGATAGTGGCCGTCAATACCCCTGGCTTAAGTCAAGTGTTGCTGCAAAGATCCTGTAACCAGTTTGATGCCCAAGTACAAAAGATGATGCTCAGTCGCCGGTCTGCTGAAGAGCGCGTGGCTTCCTTCATTCTGCATATTTCAGATCGATTAAGAATGCGAGGCTACTCCGAGCTGGAGTTTCGCCTGAGCATGTCACGGGAAGAAATAGGAAATTATCTGGGAATCGCACATGAAACGGTTAGTCGAATTATTCATCTCTTTCAAGCGCGGGAACTGATAGAAGTTAAATCCAAACAATTGAAAATAACAAATAAAAAAGGGCTGTTTGATTTCTATACGGCTTAATCACTAAACAGCCCAGGTTACGAAGATTTAATTGAACTTCCGCACTCAACAACCCAGAGGAAGGTTTTTAAGTTGTCGAATGCGGCAAAACGATAATTACTGCTAAGAAGGAAAAGTCTTTTATTTGTTTCTATATGCTGAATTAGAGGCATCTTCAGCAATCGCTTTTGCAGAGGATTCGTACTTGCCATGCTCACTGCTTTTAATTGTAACCACGAGAGCAATCATGGCTAAAACAAGGCCGGCTACATAAAGCCAGAAATTATCTTTTTCTTGTGTTTCATTCATAGTGATTCTCCACCTATATTGATTAAGGATAACTGTTGATTTGCATCAACGCGTAGCTATTTAAACAAAATCCGTCTCAAAAAAATTGAGCCAGATCAACAAATGTTTCTTTATGGAGTTCTAGTCAAAGTTTAAGCCGAGGATTAAGGACTGGTTGGGAAGGTAAGGCATGAACGACTGGATGGGCAGATATTTATTCCTCGGCATTTCGATGAATGTGTTGTTGGCGTCTTCGTTAATAACGTGATGGCAGTTTGCTGACGGCTTGCAAGTTCCACGGTAGTAGGTCAATAGCCGCTTCCAAAGGCGCCTCGACGCGATCGTCCAGTTCAGCAAAAAAATCAATGCCGGTTTGCGCTTCTATGTTGTCGATACTGGTCACGAACTGCGCCAGCGGTTCTTTACCGTTAACTGTTTGTGGTATTAAAAAGGCCAGAGCGATAGATGGTTTGTTTGGCGAGGCTTCTGACATATAAATTTTGTAAAACGCAGTCGGTATCTCCACTGTCCAGTCTGAAGTTAATCGCTCGACCTTTCCGCTAAAAACCGGGCCGGTGACCACCCATAATTTGCCGAAGGTTTTGGCGAAATACTTGATTTCTACTTCCTCCAGGCGCTGCCACACTTTCTGATTGAGTTTGGATTTTTGCGGGGTGATGTTGGTCATCAAAAAACTGTCTGCCTGGCCTTCCTTGCCATAAAGCTGACTCATTGCGTAATTCGGCGCCATGTGTCCGCGGTCGTAACCACTTTGCTTATAACTGTCGTGACTGACACGATTGATGCTGCGCCCGTCTGTTTCAAAGCGACTTGGGCGTTTTAGGGAAGGTGTGTTTTCTATGGGCGCGGTCAGTGCGTATTCCACCCATAGCGGATTGCCGCGTAAATCGGAATAACCCAAAATGAAGCCATGATTACGCAATATGCGAAACCAGGTATCGAAATTTTTCGCAGTGATGGATTGTGGCGCGCCTTGATAAAGTAGCGCTGGTCGGGCAATCTTGACTTCATAAGCATACCCGCCCAATCCAAATGCCAGAATAATCAGTAATAGCAAGGAATGTGACCGGCCGATGCGGAATAATGCCGACAGTAATTTAAGCCAGTTTAGTAAGGGTTGTTTTTTGCGCATCAGTTGGGTGGTGTGGAGATAATTCGGAGAGTTAGTTGCAGTATTGAAAGCTTAAGCAACTTTGAACTATAAGGGTATGTTCAGAGGGTATTGCAGCATCAAGCGGCTTAATCACTGTACGTTACAATGATTAAGCCTATGCAGATTTAGCTTATCAGTTTGACTTAAGATGACAGTCGCGTGTTAGGCTTTGGTCCATTTAGCGCTCAGTTGTCCTGAGAAGTGACCAAAGAAGGCACCGACTACGATAGAGATGGATATCACAATTAAAGGGTTATCAAAAGAAGCATTCAGCAGAATCTCTTTATTCAGTTTGTCAGGGGTTTGTAACAGATAGGCAAATGTCGCTGAATAACCTAATACGCTGGTAGGTATTGAGGCAAGGGCTGGGACAACTGCTGCAAGGCACAGTACCACAACTGAAAAAGCTACGATGATAGCCGCCCAGAACGGAAAGCCAAGAACGGCATCTGGTGCAATATTGGTGAGTTGAATGGCGGTTAACCAAGCCATGACAACGCCGAAAATTCCACACACGATAGTGTTTTTTAAGGCTTCCTGGTTAGCACCCAGAAAAAAGTAGGCTGCCCACGCGATGGTTGCGGCCCATATAAAAAAGATACCGCTAAGAGGCCCTACTGCCAAAAACGTTGCGACTCCACTCAGAATGGCAATGCTTAAAGAGAGTGCTGTGAGACTATTCATAATATTTTTCCATAAATTCCACCTCATTGATATTGTTAAGTTAGATTTCACATTGAGGCGGTTCTATGAAATCTAACGTTTTGGTTTGAACTGGTAGTCAGTACAAGTTTATTCGCTTGGATGCTATCAGGTATTGCTATCGAGATAAATGCTTAAAATCAGTCTATATGCATTAAATGACTTAAGCCAAAGCTTCTGTTTTCAAAGATTTAGTGCTGAATCGATAGTCTTTTTTTAAGCAGTGATCCAGCCACTTTTGCAGAAAATAGTTTAACCGCCATTTGTAATTCATGATTTCACGACTTAAGCCCGGGTCTTTAAAAACCTGTGATACACCTGCCCGGGCATGATCGCTTAATACTTCAGCAAGCTGCGCATCCAGATAAACTCTTATCTTAACGGCAGGTTCCAGAAACTCATCCAGATTTCCATTGAAGCAATGACTAAGTTCCACTGTCATTGTGTGCGGCGTGCGCTCAATGATTTCAAGATGCAATGTGGTGTTGTGTAGTGCAAGTCCAATGGCGGATTCTTTAAACGCCATTAAGTCTGGAATTAATTTGAAAAGTTTTTGATAGTTGGATTCGCAGACATATTCCAGGCAGATTGATTTGTTAATCGGATTTACAAAGCTCATCTGATGTCAGTTTTCCCTGTAACTGGCATGGGCGCTGGCTGTTTCCCATAATACAACTTGGGCAACGTTAAAACCGGCCCGTTTCAGGTGTTGATAAATCATTTTACTTAAGACTTCTGCGGTGGGATGTTCGTCAAGGGCGAGGAACCGTTCTTTGTTTTCAGTGAGCATGGGGATGATCGGGTCATCTTTATGCAATAGAAAGTTATGGTCAAGATGCCGATCTATGTAGGCTTCAACGCAAGCTCTAATGTCGGAAAAGTCACAGACCATGCCTTGATCGTTGAGTTCCTCCTGCTGTATGGAAATGGAAGCTTTAACGCTATGGCCATGTAAATTTCGACATTTGCCGGGATGATTCATTAACCGGTGGCCGTAACAAAAATACACTTCTTTGGTGATTGTATACATAATAAAAAATGATTTTAATAGAGGGGATTTAATCCCCTTTTATACTCTTTATAGTGGCGGCTACTTCATAGCTGCCGTCGTCTTGTTGGGTACTTCGAACAACCTCGATAAAAGCAGTCATCGGAGGCGCCATTGCATTTTTTGGAATAATGTTTACCTCCATGGCTTTGCCCGAATCAAAATAACGGTTGGTAATAAATGAAACGCCAGCACCACTGAGTGAAGAGCATCGTCCCTGGTGTAATTCATCTGAATCAGCAAGTCTGTAGGTAATGTCGCAGTCTATTTCCATCCGGATATAGTTGCGTTTTTCATCAAATTCCAACATGTTAATTCTTTCTGTTAAGTTTAAAGTTGATTCACTTACTGGTTGAGCCGCCGCACGAGCTCCCAGCAGGTTTGCGGTATACACACCATCCCTGGCGATCTATCTTCAGCTTCGAAGTTTACTATAAAAAGTACAATAACAGAGCATGATTTAAAATGCTGTTATTAATTGAGCTGTTCCGCTGGATATTAGGCTGAATTTATGTAATATGGTGATCATTTTTTATCTTAAATAAACGAGACTTCTGGGTGTTATCTTAATGAATAAAGCAATAGTTTTAACTGGAATTACAACCACGGGTACACCTCATTTGGGTAATTATGTGGGTGCCATCAGGCCAGCCATTACAGCAAGTAAAGACGCGAATGTTTCACCATTTTACTTTTTGGCGGATTACCATGCCTTGATTAAGTGTCAGGAGCCTGAAAGAGTTAGGCAATCCAGTCTTGAAATCGCCGCGACCTGGCTGGCATTGGGGCTGGATACGTCAAATGCGGTTTTTTACCGGCAGTCAGATGTGCCTGAAATTATGGAACTATCTTGGATGTTGAGCTGTGTGGCGTCAAAAGGCCTGATGAACAGGGCACATGCCTATAAAGCCGCGGTTGCTGAAAATGAAGAAGGCGGCGAAAACGATGCAGATAAAGGCATCACCATGGGTTTGTTCAGTTATCCGATATTAATGGCGGCCGATATGCTGATGTTTAATGCCAATAAAGTTCCTGTAGGCAAAGATCAGATTCAGCATATTGAAATGGCCAGGGATATTGCCGGACGTTTTAATCACATTTATGGCGAACATTTTACCTTGCCAGAGGCAGTGGTTGAAGAGAATGCCGCAACATTAGCCGGTCTGGATGGTCGTAAAATGAGCAAGAGTTATAACAACACTATTCCTTTGTTTGAGCCGGAGAAAAAGTTAAGAAAATTGATTAACAAGATTAAAACCAATTCGCTGGAACCGGGGCAGCCTAAGGATCCCGAGGGCTGTACTTTATTTAGTATTTATCAGGCCTTTGCTACTAAATCAGAAGTAGATGAAATACGGCAACGTTACGCAGACGGCATTGCCTGGGGTGAAATGAAACAGGTGTTATTCGAACATATTAACGAACACATAACTCCGGCAAGGGAGCGGTATGATGCATTGATGCAGGCGCCGGATCATATTGAAGATGAATTGCAGGACGGCGCAAAAAAAGCGCGCGCGATTAGCGTTCCTTTTATTAAGGAATTGCGTAAAGCAGTCGGGATTTCGCGGATTTCTTTGTGACACGAATAACCTTTGGTAACTGGCTGAGGCAAGCGTTAGTATTGATTGTTCGCGCGCCTTTGGTCTGGGCTGGATACACTTTGTTTATCGGTATCCTTTTTAGTGTCGGACGGGTTTCGTTGGCGCTGGGTGTTTTT
>JAQTLI010000129.1:0-5908 GCA_028714995.1 Methylobacter sp.
GCGTCCACGCCGTGTACCTGAAAAACGTTTTTTGCAATATCTAAACCGATTGTCGTAATATTCATGGCGGATTCCTCTTCTTCATTTAAGTGGTTGTTACTTTTTTCCACTTTGGCACATCGCGATGTCGCTGGGAAGAGGAGGAGTCCATACCATTATCCTACGGCCCTCTACTCCCAATTATTCCAATAAATTATCTTCCTGTTCTGGCTTTTCGGCTTTTAGCAGCTCGGCGACAAGCTCAATGTGAGCCGCAAATTGAGGTATCACAGGAATTTTCCAGGCTTTTCCCGCGATACGGGAAAGTAAGTTATTCAACCAGACCCGGTTCGATTGCGCTTGGTGAATGATCAATTGGTAGGATTCCCCATCGCTAACAATGGCAAAATCTTCCAGCCAAACCTCAATCGTTTCTGATTCACCGAGGAGCTGAATTTGAACGTATGCTGTTCGCGTTTCGAGGTCAAAATTAAAACCTTTTAATTCTCCAATGCCCTTAAGTATTATATTTGCTACCCATATAATCAGGATATTGGGTGTCAATTTTATTGCTATTTTTATTAAACTGGTTTTAAAACTCATTTTTAGCCTTCATCAGTTAGGGGGGTAAGGTCTCTAATTTTAATTTCGTTCTTTGCTTTGGTTGGTAAGCAAAATTCAAAAATGTTACCAGACTCCCCCGCTTAATTCTATTTTGTGAGCAAAATCCTTTATCGCTTAAGGGTGGTGAGGTACATATCGAGTACCATTTTCCTATCTAAGCCTAATAAAGGTAATCGATGTGTGCCCTATGACTACATAGTCCACATCGGTGTAGTGAATGCAGATAATGCAGAAGCAAATATTTGTCCAGGCAGTGATTCGTTGTGAGTATATACGGCGCGTGCGTAACCCCTCGTTATTTAGCCACCGCAGCTTCAATATAAGGCTTGAAAGCAGACCTTATATCCCGTGCTTTCTGGCCGGCGCAAAGCTCTTTGCCCAGCGATGATTCGCGGCAGTGTATGTCGAGAAACAGCTGATGTTTTTTGTCTGCACCCTCGATTTTAGTAAGGGACAAGCTCAAGTCACTATCGGTTGCCGGTGCATGCGCCATAATCAGCTTGTCGGTGTTAATCTCGATTCCTGTTGTGGAATGCGTGTTAATAAAGTTGTGTGCAATTTCCCAGGCTTTTGAGCATTGCGCGTCACTATCGCAAGGATACAGGCCAAGTTCATCTGCGATGGTAGCGCTCGGTTTTTGTGTATCAGTATTTGCTTTGGTTAAGAATTTAAAACGTTCAATATCGGCTTCAAACTCAGCTTTAATTTTACTCTTTTTTTCGTCATGTTTATTGATCTCGCAGCGAGCAATCTGAATTTGTGCTTGGGTCGCTTTGATCTCGTCCATTATGGGTTGCGGGATTTTTGTGCCTTTGTGTTCAATTGCTGCGGCTTTCTTTTGCTGTGTTTCCAGCTGACTTTCTACACGCTTTAAATTGCCCTCCAAGGCAAGTTTCTGGGAATCCAGAGCCCGCATTTTTCCGGCAAGAGCCGCTTGCATGTCATCCAGATTGCGGAAGGTGTTGAGTAACACTTTGTCGCGGGCCAGCTGTTGAGCGATGACTTTTTCCTGCGCCTGTTTTAAAGCGTTCAGACGCTCATCCTGAGCCAGTTGTTCCTTTGTTTTTGCTTTTTCGGTAACTTCAACAACCCGGCCTTTTTCATTCAACGATTCCCGGCGAAGTTGGGATTGTTCCGGTGGCACTTGATCCGAAAAAAAGGTTTTTCCATGCTCATCTACCCATTTATACATTTTTTTTGCATGGATAGTCGGGCTGGCGAATAAACAAAGTAAAAAGGCTAAAAAAATGCTGCTTGAAAAAGTACGTATTTGCATAGTGGATTAAATAATTCTTTCTGGATTTGAAATTGTATGGGTAAAGATAGCAGATATAAAAATTATTGAATTGCCGATATGGTTTTTCAGGCTATGGGCAGGAACGCTATATTGCTATAGCGAAATTTCAAATTGTAAAGGCTGGGAAGTCTTTTCGGTGCGGTAATGGCGATGCGCTTTTCCCCCGGATATGTGTTCGCATGCAGGTGTTCTGACAGCGAACTCACAGGCTAACAATTCAATCAGATGATGATTGGCTTTGCCATTAATGGGCGGGGGCTTTGATTCGCAGTTTTAAATGGTCGCCATGCAGGACAAACCATTTAACTTTACTGGCTTTGAGTTGAACATGGAGTTTCGGTATCAAAACGCCATGTTCGTAAGTACATCAGTTTAACCGATTAAACTGGCTAATTGATGCAGTGGTGGCAGTATGACCATTTTTGCCAGTTGCAAAAGCATTAGGACGGCTAGAGGCGACAGATCAATTCCGCCCAGGTCGGGAATAAATTTCCGGCAAGTGCTGAGCAAAGGTTCGGTCAGGCTATACAATATGGAAGATGCCGAACTGAAAGCGCCGGGATTTAACCAGCTGAGTAATGCTCGGGCAAACACTGCATAGATAAATACATTAATCAGCAGCGAGATCAATTGTGTGAGCGATAAAATAGTCAATGCGCCGACGCCAATGGAGACGCCTTTCAGCATCAATATAGAAAAATCCGCCAGCATTTGCAGGCTGAGCACAAGCACCAGCGAGGAGGTGTCTATTTTTCCGATAGGCGGCACAAAGCGGCGCAGGATTCTTAAAGGCGGGTGAGTTATCTTGACCAGAAACTGTGAAATGGGGTTGTAAAAATTAGCCCCGCACCATTGCAGTAAAAACCGCAGCAATACCGCCAGGATATATAAAGAAAACAGGCTGTCGATTACAAAAATAACCGGGTCAGTCATGTAGCTAGAGTCCATCAGGTATTCTCCGTTTGTTTAGACATTTCAATAGAGCGGTCGCGGGCGGCATGTAATGCTTTTGAAACCAGCTCGGTAAAGCCGCCTTGCTGGAAGGTTTCTATGGCCTGTTGTGTTGTGCCGCCGGGAGAGGTGACACGTTTGCGTAACTGTTCCGGTGACTCGGATGATTCCAGTGCAATTTTAGCCGCACCTAATGCCGTCTGTTGAACCAGTAAACGTGCGGTGGTTTCGCTTAAACCCAACTCCAAAGCGGCTTTTTCCATGGCTTCCATGAGCAGGAAATAATACGCTGGGCCACTGCCGGAAACGGCGGTAACGGCGTCTAGCTCGTTTTCATTTTCAACCCAGAGCGCAATGCCGACAGAACGCAAAATGTTTTCCGCCAGGTCGCGTTGTTCCCTCGTCACCTTGTTGTTGGCATGCAATGCGGTAGCGCCGGTCAGTACCAGCGCCGGGGTGTTGGGCATGCAGCGAACAATTGCCGTATCAGCGCCCAGCCAGTTGCTCAGGCTGTTTTGGCTAATGCCTGCGGCGATGGATACAACCAGTGATTTTCGTTGCTGGATTAAGGGAGCGATACTTTTTGCTACATCGGCCAGAGTCTGCGGCTTGACGGCCAGTACGATGACATCGGCTTCATTAACGACGGCATTATTGCTTGCCGAGGTGTTAACGTTAAGATTTGCCGCCAGAGTTTTCAGCGTGTCCGGATTAATATCCGACACCCAAATTTGCTGGGGAGAATGGCCGCTGGCAATCAATCCGCTGATCAGGCTTGACGCCATGTTGCCGCCGCCGATAAAACCTATCTTATTTGTTTTCATTTTTTACAATGTGTTGGTTGGTTTGAAAGTATTTTACCCTATATGGTGGCAGAGCAATAAATCACAAGTCTTTTCAGATAACAAGCTGTGCTAAAGTAATCGTCTAAAATGATAAACAGAACTTATGATTGAAACGATCTACATTGAAGAAAACATCCTGCAACACCCGCGCGTTATCGACATCGTTGCCCGTTTTCCGCAAGCCAGAAAAATCACCTGCGGTCGCTATGGCGAAGTTTTTAATCCCAAGGCACAGAATTTTCGCCTGCAAAAACAACAGACGGCCTTGATACTGGCGGAAAAATATAAAAACTTTGCCCTGCCTGCACCTGCGGGCTATGGCATCGGCGCAAAAAGGAATTATTATTTTTCGCACATGCTCAACTGTTTGTACGATTGCCGGTACTGTTTTTTACAGGGCATGTATCAATCAGCCAATTATGTGCTGTTTATCAATTACGAAGATTTTCAGGATGACATAAGACAGCTGTGTGCCGGGTCGCCGACTGAAGACCTGCATTTTTTCTCCGGCTATGATTGCGACAGTTTGGCTTTGGAACCGGTAACCGGATTTGCCGAACAGTTTTTACCGTTTTTTGCCGAGATACCCAATGCCTGGCTGGAGTTAAGAACCAAGAGTACCCAGGTCAGAAGTCTGTTAAATCGTGAACCGCTGCCCCGCTGTATAGTAGCGTTTAGCCTGTCGCCGGATGAAATAGCTAGAAAAGTCGAGGATAAAGCGCCCTCGGTAGAGCGTCGTCTTGATGCACTGTGCAAGTTACAGGAACAGGGCTGGCAGATTGGGCTGCGCTTTGATCCGTTGATATATCAGGTAGGCTACCAGCAGCAGTACCGGCAATTATTTGAGCAGGTTTTTTCCAGAATCAATTTAAATCAGCTGCATTCGGTCAGTCTGGGGGTGTTCAGATTGCCGGAGAATTTTTTTAAAAAAGTGCATAAACTTTACCCGGAAGAAAAACTCTTTGCCAGTCCCTTGGTTAGCCAACAGGGCATGATGTCTTATAAGCAAGAACTGGAGCAGGAAATGATGCAATATTGCAGCGAACTATTATTAAGCTACATTCCAGAAGCCAAATTTTTTCCATGCGCACTATAAAACGCAATGTTCTGGTGACCGGCGCCAGCTCAGGCATAGGCCGAGCCATCGCCAGAAGCCTGTTACAGCAAGGCCATCATGTAATTGGCGTATCGAGAGATCGCGGCAAGTTTATCCGACACATGGATAACTTCACTCCCGTGCCGCTGGATTTAAGCCAGTTAAATGACCTTCCGCAAAAACTACGCGAACTGGAACAGACCTTCCCGGAAATCGATGCCGTGGTTTTTTGTGCAGGGATGGGGCAGTTCGGCTCAGTGGAGGAGTTTTCCTATGCCCAGATTGAAGGCCTGATGACGATAAACTTTACCAGCCAGGCATTCCAGACCCGAGCATTACTGCCCGCTTTAAAGCGCAAAGAGCTCAGTGATTTGATTTTTATCGGTTCCGAAGCGGCCTTGAAAGGCAGCCGCAAAGGCGCGGTTTATTGCGCCAGCAAGTTTGCCGTCCGGGGCTTTACCCAGGCGTTGCGCGAGGAGTGCGGCAAAAGTAATGTGCGGGTTTGCCTGATCAATCCGGGCATGGTCAAAACTGCGTTTTTTGAACAACTGTCTTTTGAGCCGGGCGATGAGGACAGCAACTTTATCGAGCCGGAGGATGTCGCCGAAGCGGTGTCCTACGTGCTTAATTCACGGGCACAGATAGTGGTCGATGAAATCAACCTGAGCCCTTTAAACAAGGTTGTGAAGTTTAAAAAGCCATGATTAAAAAAATGGATGATTTTGAGGCAACAATATGCTTACACGACTGATTGTTTATTTTGCTTATTTTTTAAAAACATCCAGGCGTTACCAACGCGCCAAACTGTTTTTCTATGATCTGCTGGAGAATCCAAACAGCCAGCTTAAGTCATATTTTGATGTTTTTATGATTTGCCTGGTGATGCTCAGCGTTTTTCTGCTGATTTACGAAGTGGACCATAAATTGGGCGTAAGCGGGGCGCTGTTCGAACGCTGTGTAATCAGTCTATTCATTGTTGAATACCTGCTGCGGGGCTGGTTGTACAGCGACAATCATAAAATCATTCTTGAGCATTATGAAAAGTCTGCGTACTTAAATATTCATTTTCGGTTGGGCAAGGTTCTCAGAATCATGCTTGCCAAGAAAATAGAGTAT
>JAQTLI010000129.1:5918-7444 GCA_028714995.1 Methylobacter sp.
TATGTCTTCACTCCCCTGGCCTTGATTGATTTGCTCGCTATTTTGCCTACTTACAGGCCGTTGCGGGTCATGCGGATGTTTCTTATTTTCAGGCTGTTTAAGCTGTTCCGTTATTTCAATAGCATTAAGCTATTTGCCAGCGTCCTGGCCAGTAAGCGTTTCGAACTTATTACGCTGGGGATTTTTCTTGGCTTTCTGGTATTCATCGGCAGTACCGGTATTTATTTATTTGAAAATCCCGCTAATGGCGGACAGGTTAAAAACTTGTTCGATGGTTTTTACTGGGCGATAGTGACTGTTGCAACCGTCGGTTATGGGGATATATCACCGCAGACAACCGGCGGACGAATAGTTGCGATGGCGTTGATTTTGGTTGGTCTGGGCGTCTTATCTTTTTTTATTTCCATCATCGTTGCTGCATTTAATGAGGAAATGGACGAATTACGTGAAAATAGTATCTATGCCGAACTGAACCGGTTTGACAGTTTTATTATTATTTGCGGATTTGGTCGGGTAGGGCAGCATATTGCCAGGCAACTGGAAAAAGACCGGATGCATTTTGTTGTCATTGATACCAGAGAATCTAACATCGTGAAAGCGAAGCGGCTGGGTTATCTGATTATTCATGCGGATGCCAGCAAAAACGGCGTGATAGAGAATGCGGGTATTAATAATGGTGCAACGGCTGTTATTTGTGCGACGGGCGATGATGTTATCAATGTTTATATCACGCTGACCAGCCGTCATCTAAATCCGGATGTCCGGATTATTTCCCGCGCGAACAACCAGGATAATGTAAAAAAACTCTATCAAGCGGGCGCCAGCAATGTTATTCAGCCGTTTGAAATAGCCGGAATGGTGGTCGCCGAATATATCGGTCAGCCGGTGGCTTTTGAGGCGATTTTGGGCATCATCCGTGAAGAAAGCCACATCATCATGGGAACATTATGCGTGCATCCAGGTTCATTTATCGAGGGGATGAGCATAGCCGACATTGACTTTGAACAAAAGAAATTAATGTTGCTGGGTATTGTCAGTGCAAATCCGGAACATCAAAAGCATAAGAACAGTTATCCAATAAAAAATCAGCATTTTTATTTTAATCCAGAGTCATACTTTGTATTGCGGGATGGGGATCTGTTGGTCGTTATAGGCAGGGAATACGCCATTGATTTTTTTCGCGACCAGGTTGAGAAAAGTCGGTTAAGAAACGGGAGCATACGATGAAACGCATTGCCGTATTTGGTTACAGTGTCATGTCTCTGGAAGCGATGAGTCGCTTGAATCAGGAGCAATACAGCATTATTTTTATAGCAAAAGATGATGCCGAAGCCGCTCTTGTTGCAGAAAAAGGCTTTGACAGCAAAGTTATTGATTTTCGCAATGATGATGAGCTCAGGGCCATTGGTATAGGTGCTGATGTCGATATCCTGTTTTGTTTTTATCCCAGGGATTTTGATAATGTATTTTTAACTATTTCGGCGCGGGCGATAGATAAAAACATTACCATTGTCGCCATTGTTGAT
>JAQTLI010000130.1 GCA_028714995.1 Methylobacter sp.
ATTCAGGCTGGGTGCTGAGCAGCTCGGCTTGCAGGTGATGCCATCGTCATCGGCCATACAACCTATTCTGATCGGCGACAGTCAAAGAGCCGTAAACATCAGCAACGCCTTGCTGAATGCGGGTTTTTTGGTCAGCGCAATACGCCCGCCGACCGTGCCTCAAGGCAGTGCAAGGCTGCGGGTGACTTTTTCAGCTCTGCATGAAGCGCAACAAGTCGATCAGTTGCTGGACGCGCTAGCTCAAGCAATCGAATGACCTGAAGGCCGCAAGTGACAAAAATCCATCTGGAAACATACGGGCAAGGTAAGCCCATAGTGCTGGTGCATGGCTGGGCAATGCATACCGGCATCTGGCGCGAGTTTGCTCAGCAATTGGCGCTCAACTGCAGGGTTATCTGCATCGATTTGCCGGGGCATGGGCAAAGCGGAAAAATCGATTCCTTTACGCTGGAGCGGATTAGCGCCGAGTTGGTTAATGCAGTTCCCGATGAGGGCTGTTGCTGGTTGGGATGGTCTTTGGGCACCACGGTGGTGCTTGATATAGCCAGCCGTTATCCTGAACGGGTATCTTCGCTGATTTTGTTGGCAGGGAACCCCTCATTTACCCAAATAGCGCAATGGCCTGGCACGGATGTGCGGTTGCTGGATGATTTTGCCGGTAATTTGAGTAAAAATTGTCAGGCTACCTTATTGCGTTTTTTGTCGTTACAGATTGCTGATTCGCCTGATTATAAGGCGCTGTTAAAACGGCTGAAAACAGCCGTATTTGAACACGATGCGCCCGATAGTGAAACCTTGCAAGGTGGTTTGGAGATATTAAAGCAGGAAGACTTGAGGCCAGCGTTGTCCAAGCTGACTGTCCCCGTCTCGGCCATATTGGGCAGCAGGGATACATTGGTTCCTGTGGCTGTAGGCCAACAAATGCAGCAGTTATTGCCTAGCATGGAAGTAAATATTATTGATAAGGCGGGGCATGTGCCGTTTTTATCGCATCAGCAAGTTGTGCTGGCGATTATTTCCTGCTTTATGGAGCAGCAGCATGAGTAAGATTTTTGCGCTGGATAAAAGCAAGATCAGGCAGTCATTCGGTGCCGCCTCCTCTTCTTATGATGGCGCTGCCGGATTGCAGCGTACTGTCGGTAAGGAGTTGTTGCGCACTATCGATGGGGCAAAGCTGACTGGCACACTCCTGGATTTAGGCTGCGGAACCGGATTTGTAACCGGGGAGCTATTGGCGTTATTGCGTTGTCAGCAAATGGTCGCGCTGGATATTGCTTTGCCCATGTTGCAAACGACACGAAACAAGCTCCTTTCCGGCAAGAAGCATGAAAACGAAAGTGTGCAGTATTTATGCGCTGACGCTGAACAGTTGCCGCTTGCCGATCAAGTCATTGATGGCATATTCTCTAATCTTGCCTTGCAATGGTGCAGGAGTCCAGAGGCTGTTTTTGCCGATATTAAGCGGGTGTTGAAAGCGGATGGGCAGCTGGTTTTCTCGACATTCGGCCCGCAAACGCTGAAGGAGTTGAAGGCGGCTTGGGCAGAAGTCGATGACTATCATCATGTTAATGAGTTTTATAGTGAAGAGCAGTTGAAATATTTTCTTCAACAAGCGGGATTTAGGGATTTGCAGGTTGAAAGTAATCTCTATATATCAGACTATGACTCGGTTCTGGAGTTGATGAAAGAATTGAAACAGATTGGCGCACATAACGTGAGTGCTGGACGCAATAAACAAAGCACCACCAAAACGCAGATGCAGGGCATGATTGCGGCTTATGAAAAGCATCGAACCAGCAACCTGATTCCTGCGACCTTTGATGTCATCATGGTAGTGGCAAAGTGATGGAAAAGGGCTACCTTATAACCGGTACTGATACCGACGTAGGCAAAACCTGGGCGACAATTGCATTGATGCATCACTTTAAAAGCCAAGGAAAATCAGTTGTAGGCATGAAGCCTGTCGCATCTGGTTGCTTTATGCATGAGGGGCAACTGAAAAATGAAGATGCCTTGCTGATACAGGAAAATGCTTCAGTAAAGCTGGACTATGACTTAATCAATCCCTACGCCTATGAACTGCCCGTTTCACCCCATCTTGCAGGAATAAAAAATCCGGTCATATTGAATGAAGTGGCATTGAGATTTGAGGCTTTAAAAGAACTGGCCGACATCGTTTTGGTCGAAGGTGCCGGAGGCTGGTGCACCCCTTTAAATGAGCGGGAAGACATCAGCGATTTGGCAAAATCGCTGGCTCTGCCGGTCATTATGGTAGTGGCTATCAGGCTGGGCTGCATCAATCACGCCAAATTAACTTATCAGGCGATAAAACGGTCAGGCGTTAAGTGCGCGGGCTGGATCGCCATGTGCACAGACCCTGATCTGTTAAGCAGGGACGAGAATATCCAAACCATAAAAACGGCTCTGGATGCGTCTTTACTGGGCGTCTTGCCCTATATGGAAGTAGCTGATTTCAGCTTTTTGTCAGAACAGCTATCGATGCCTACAGGGCAGTGATTGCTCCTGGCAATCATTCTGCATTTGCTCCATCCATGGAGGTCAGATGTAGGTAAGGGGCGTGAGCACGACTGCATGGACAGATATTTGCTCCTGCAATATCTGCATTCACCACATCCATGTGGTTTATGCAGGAGGTAGAGCAACGCAGGAGCAGTTGCCGAGGAGCGGAAGCTTTATAAGTCATAACTTTGCGCTTTATGGGTTTGATATACTTGGCTTGTTCGATTATGTTTTCATGAGTTGGTGGGTCAAAATAAAACATGACAAAGTTTCTGTGAAAACTCTATTATTTTCATTATTTTTCTAGGTTAATTCGCCACTTAACTTGGCGACCACAAGGTTAATGCATGTCGATTCGCACTATTTCATCTGTAAAATTCATTTTAATTGTCGGCGTAATGTTGTCGGGATGTACATCGAGCCGGCAAATAGCTATTGATCATCCATCAGTTCAGGCTACTTCGATTCAGCCTTTGCCTGGCTTTCAAGTCATCGATGGTGACGACTATTATGTGCGCCTGATTTCGGAGTTTGATTTTAAAGGCGACAATGTATTAAAAAGCGGCTGTGCTGATATGACACCGTCTTATGAGAAGGGGGATTTATCCGCTGCTCTCATATACAGTATTCGCAACGAGGTACTTAAATTAAATCGCGAAGCAACCGGTTTTTTGTACCAGGCCACAACAGGAAAATGTAATTTTACCTTTGATGCTAAAAAGCTTTATTTGACGCCCTGGATACGACTGGATTCGGGAAAGGAAACCATGGTTGACTATAATTTTTACACCAATGCCAATAGTGATCTGGATGTATCAAGTTTGGTCGGCGATGTGAATACGGCCAGTAATTTGCTGGCTTTAACCGGCGTAGGTATGGGCGTTGCCATCGTGGGGCAGGTTGCCGGTCAATGGGTGAAAGGTAATCAGCAAGCGACAACGACACCTGCAGCTCATAAATCAGCTAAACACAGCTCAGAATCACACTCTCTATCGGCTATCACTGCTTTTTCAGGTAAGACAGGAACGCTTAATCAGGCCGTATTTAAAGTTTATGATGTGGCGGAAGGTGGTCTTAATCTGTTTGGTTCAGATACCAAGACATTGGGCGAGTTAAAGATTTATCCAGAAATCCTTCCTTCTTTATTACTAAAGTCGGCTGCTGACGGCATTCCGGATGCCCGCGATTTGTCACTGGAGGAAATAGCCTTTTCGTCAATAAAATCAAATGCTGGAGAAATAAATATTCAGCAACTGATTGAACAATCACAGCATCCGGCCAAACCAAATTTGAAGCCTGACTGGAATAATTATGATGATATGGAGAGCAATTGCCGGAAATTAAAGCTGGTGATGAAAGATTTGGGGTTCAATAAATTTGACCGCAATGCGGTGATTTACTATTTTCTGGCCAAGAACAATGACTGGAAGAATTACAATATAAATCGGCAAAAGGCGATGAGTGAAGAAATTCGCCCTAAAGTCATGGAGAATTATCGCAGTAGAAACTTTGGTAATTGCTTGGCAGTTGACGATTATGCGGTTATGAAATCGATGGGATTGCCGGTTAATACTCAATCCGACTGGGATCAGATGGGTGAGGCGAGCCAGAAAAAGGAGCAATTATTCACCCCCCTTAAGTCGATTGAACGACAGTTGATTGCAGTGCTAAAAAATCCAAACAAGGCGGAAATGGAGCAACAGATGTTCCCCTTGTTAGCCACGGTAAAAAATGGCGATGGCACTGTATTACTGCAAAATCATTTAGGTGACTTTGGCTTGGAAACGCTGTTGAATCCTCCAGCAGTACCAGCAGTACCAGCAGTACCAGCAGTACCAGCGGTAACGGAAACAACTGCAACAGTGCCGGTTGTTGCAGCGGTATTCAGTTCACCTGCGGCTATACCTGGAGAGGGCATTGTTGTCAGTGCTCATCAATTGGCACAAGTCTTCTCCGGACTGTCGATAAACGAACTGAGTTGCGTGCGTCCGGTTCCTGATAGCTCAGGGAAGACTGCCGGTAATGCGGGGATTTTATTATTTACCACCAAAGAAGGTAGTCCACGAGCTAAAGGTGGCGCGATGGAATTTGAATTTTCCGGCGGAAAAATAAACCGCATTGCTTTTCAGTTGTCCACTTACCGAGATTTCGAGCAAGACCTGCTGGAGCATCCGGAAATTGGAGGCTGCCGAATTGATCCTTCTTTTCTGGCAAAGCTGCGCTAACGTAAGTCATGTTCTGGATATTACTATCCCGTCGTGGAAATTAAAAAAAATAAATTCTTGATAAGCAGGTAGAGCTAATTGAGCCAAAAAACATTTGTTGATCTAGCTCAATTTTTTTATTCCGCATTTTGTTTAAATAGCGACGCGTTGATGCAAATCAACTATTGCCCTTAATCAATATAGAAAAATTTAAGATGGATTTTGAAAAGGATATATTCCATATTAAAAATGGGGTTAATCGTAAATAAAAATATCAGGAGAAAAATTATGGCTTTAATTACTTGGACAGCTGGTCAGTTCGGCACAAATGTTGGCTTTGCAGATCAGGAGCATCAAATTTTGTTTGATAAACTTAATAAACTGTATGACTTAGCAACAGGTGGAGCAGAGCGCTCTGCAATAGGTTCGCAATTAGATGACTTGATTTCATATGTCGTTGATCATTTTGCTCATGAAGAAAGAGAAATGCTGGCAAAAAATTATGCAGGATACCCTCGACATAAGGAAGAGCATGAAGCATTGATAGGGGTTTGCGCAGGTTTGCAAGCAAAATTTCATGCGGGTGAGGCAGAAGTTGACGATGGAGTTGGTCAATTGCTTAAGGGTTGGTTGGATAATCACATTCCTAACTTTGATATGGCTTATGCAGATGCGTTAAATAGCTGATCAAGTTTCAAAGTTAAACAGCAAAAGGCTTGTGAGTCGCATTGATTCACAAGCCTTTCTTTTGCGCCAAATAAAATCAAGGAAAGGACAGCTGGTATAGATTGCTCTCATAGGTTAAAATTGAAAGTCTATTTATGATAATTATTACGTAAAGGGAATAAGGCGGGCTTTTGGTGCGTCTTGGAATTACGAAACGATATAACGCATACAAAAGTTTATAACTACTAACGAGGAGGCTGCTCCGTGAAGAAAATAAAGCAACTGTTCGCAGGTCTGATCTTAATGGCTTTAGGCCAAGGAACAGCTCAGGCGGAATACACGCTCAATTTAATGAAAGGGGTTACAAAGGTCAGTAATGACGTTTATGACCTGCATATGCTAATTCTATGGATTTGTGTATTCATAGGCATTGGCGTATTCGGCGCTATGTTCTATTCGATTTACCATCATCGTAAATCAAAAGGACATAAAGCTGAACAGTTTCATGAAAATACGACAGTTGAAATCATCTGGACTATTATCCCAACGTTGATCTTGATCGGTATGGCTATCCCGGCAACGAAGACCATGATGGAATTGGATAATGTGCAAGAATCCGAAATGTCTATTAAGGTAACTGGATGGCAATGGAAATGGGAATATGAATATCTAGATAATGGAATTCATTTTTTCAGTAGTCTTGATGAAGCGAGCAATAAAGCACGCCAGATGGATTCGGGTATAGATCCTCGTACGGTCCCCCATTACTTATTGAATGTTGATAAGCCGTTAGTTGTTCCCGTCAAAAAGAAAATCCGTTTTGTTTTTACAGCAGCAGATGTCATCCATTCCTGGTGGGTGCCTGATCTTGGCTGGAAAAAAGATGCTAATCCAGGCTTTATTAACGAGGCATGGACTTCTGTTGAAAAGCCAGGTACTTATCGCGGCCAGTGTACAGAGCTTTGCGGTAAAGATCATGGCTTTATGCCTATTGTTGTGATTGCAATGGAGCAGGCTGACTATGATGCCTGGGTGAAAAAGACCCAAGATGAAACGGCAAAAGGCGCTAGTGTGGAAGACCAAAGTCATGATGAGTTAGTCGCGCAAGGTGCCTCGGTTTATGCCAAAAACTGCGCTTCTTGCCATATGGCAAGTGGAGAAGGTGTTCCTGGTACATTCCCTGCTATGAAAGCAAGCCCTGTTGTAACGGGTGATATTAATGCCCAGACAAACCTTATACTTAATGGCAAGGGCATGATGCCTGCATTTGGTAAAATGCTAAATGCTGCAGAATTGGCTCAAGTTATTACCTATACCAGAAATGCATTAGGTAACTCGGTGGGGGATGAAATACAGCCCAAAGCGATACAGGCTTTGTTGCCGCAAACAGCAGCACCTGCAGCAAAAGCAGAATCGAAAAAGAAAACAGAGCCAAGTGCAAGCTTGTCGAAAGATGAATTAATCTCCAAAGGAGAAGCGGTATATGTCAAAAACTGTGCTTCGTGCCATATGTCAGATGGCGCAGGCATGCCGGGCACTTTTCCTGCAATTACAGGCAGTTCAGTCGTGACCGGTGATATTAATTCACAAGTTAAGTTAATGTTAGATGGAAAAGGCATGATGCCTGCTTTCGGATCCATGTTGGATGCAGAAGATTTTGCTGCAGTCGTAACATATACCCGAAATGCTCTGGGTAATTCGGTGGGTGATTCTATACAGCCTTCAGCAATCCAGACTCTGCAATCGGCAAATGAATAAATCATTGCTTTCTTATCGATTTAATCGTTTTTATATATTCAAGAGGTATCAAATATGTCTGCTGTAGTCGCTGAACATGATGAACATCACGACCATGGTCCTGCCAAGGGGCTATTAAGATGGGTCATTACCACCAATCATAAAGATATTGGTACGTTATATTTGCTGTTTGCGCTGGTGATGTTTTTTGTTGGCGGCGCAATGGCAATGGTTATTCGTGCCGAATTATTTGAACCGGGTATGCAATTTGTTAACCCGCAGTTCTTTAATTCAATGACCACTATGCACGCTTT
>JAQTLI010000131.1 GCA_028714995.1 Methylobacter sp.
GATTCCTCATTATGCTGTTTAAAGGCTCAAGTGCATTTTATGCCGCACTGGGGCAAAAGAGGAGTCCATATCATCACGAAGCATCTTTTTGCGTAGGGAAAATTCAGGCTTTCTGACATCGCGTTGAGTCATTGCATACCAAGTTTTATACCCCTTGTTGGATATAAAATGATAGAAACAGGACGGTTGGAGCCGCCGTAAGCCTTCAAAACTGTTTAGCTGATAACGTAGCTACCATTTCCGCAAGGTCGGTCTGGAAATACCGTATCGCCGACAGACAAATCCTGCATCTCTTGATTCTTCATAGAGACTTACCCAGTTAAGCCGTTGCTGAATTTCTCTTTTAATTCCTTACAATTATTTTGAAAGGATGTCTATGAATCACACATATTTATAACCCGTTACCTTTAATTTGGTTATGTGCTAATAGTATGGGTAATGAGGTTCTTTCGAGTTTTCGGCGTTTTCTGAGCGGTCGCCTTCCGCGGCGGCAGCTGATAAAGTATGGGTCACTTCTTTGAGCCTGATCCACAGGTCTTTTAATTCGGTCTCCAGTACTTGATAGCCTACCGGTATAATGTTAGGGGATGATTGGGGTTGAGGCGGTCTCCAGCACGACATGATTGTTTCCTGTAGATGATTTATTTGATGCTATAAGCGGTTACGAGCGCACAATTCGGCTTGATTGATTTTTTTCGGACAAAAGCGTTGTAAATCTTTATCATAGTCGGCTTTTATATTACGAGAAAGGTTTAATCATGCAAGTAGCTGAGAATATGGCTGTTTCAATTCACTATACTTTGACTAACGATGAAGGCGAAGTGCTTGATAGTTCAATAGGTGATGAGGCGTTGGTTTATCTGCATGGCATGGGAAATATCATTTCCGGCCTGGAAAAAGCATTGCATGGCAAAGCAGTCGGCGATAAGTTTAATGTACGCCTGGCGCCAGAAGATGCTTATGGCGAACAAAGCGATGAGATGATTCAGGTTATACCACGTGAAATGTTTGATGGCATCGATGAAGTTGAAGTGGGTATGCAGTTTCATGCTGATGTGAGTTCAGGTTCAGGCGTGGTCACTGTGGTTAAGGTCGATGGCGACGAAATTACGATTGATGGTAATCACCCAATGGCAGGCATGGCATTAACTTTTGACGTGGAAGTGATGGACATCAGACCTGCAACCGCCGAAGAAGCTTCTCATGGGCATATTCACGGCGCTGATTGCCACCATTAAGTAAAAGTTAAGATAGGGTTGCACATGCAACCCGACAACTCCTGCTTATGACAATGCTATAAACGCCTTGAGTAATTCAGCAGTATTCGCCATGCCTACGTGGAGATGCTGCTCAATTTCTACCATCGTTATTTCACCTTCTGTTTTTCCTGCGGCCCAGTTAGCTATTACGCTAATAGAGGCATAATCCATATCGAGTTCTTTGGCCAGAGCGGCTTCCGGCATGCCGGTCATGCCCACCAGATCACAGCCATCCCTTTCCATGCGTTGAATTTCCGCGGCGGTTTCCAGTCTCGGGCCTTGTGTGCAGCCGTATGTGCCGAGCGGGCTGATTTTTATATTGGCTTGGGCGGCGGCGGTGATTAAACGGGAGCGCAGCTTTTGGTTGTAGGGATAAGTAAAGTCTATATGGGTGAGGCCATCTTTTTCGTGTTCAAAAAAAGTATGCTGGCGATCATAGCTATAATCAATAATCTGGTCTGGAATGGCTATGTGTGCAGGAACCATTTCAGCGGTAATGCCGCCTACTGCCGCAACGGCAATAATGTGTTCAACACCCAGTTGTTTAAGACCCCAGATATTAGCCCGATAGTTTATTTTATGTGGAGCTATAGTGTGCGGATTTCCATGTCTGGCCAGGAAGATTACTTCTTGTTGATTAAGCTCGCCGGTAATGAATTCGGCTGAAGGCGAGCCATATGGAGTTTTCAGTTGTTCGCGCTTGATGATTTTTAAGTCGCCAAGCTGGGTCAGGCCTGTGCCGCCGATGATGGCTAGTTTAGTCATGCGTTGTTTCCCCTTCTTGACAGGCATAAATGCCGGATGCGTTGCGTAAATAGCCTTTGTAGTCCATGCCGTAGCCAAACAGGTAGCGGTCTTCAGCTTCCAGTCCGATAAAGTCAGCGGTTATCGGTTTTTTATGGTCGAGGATTTTATCCACTAATACAGCGCTATAGACGGATGTGGCGCCTTGTTCCAGGCAATATTGACAGATGGCTTCAAGGGTAATGCCTTCGTCGAGGATGTCATCAATGATGAGTACAGTCCGGTCTTTAAGTGGTGTTCCCGGTTTTAGTACCCATTCAATGTTGCCGCCTGAGGTCTGGTTTTGATAACGGCTAGCGTTAATGGCGTCTATGGTCAGGGGGATTTTTAGTCGGGTCAGCAGCTTTCCCGCCAAGACGATGCCGCCATTCAGGACGCAGAGTAATAGCGGATTGCGATCGGCAAGCAAGGTGTTGATTTCTTGGGCCATTTTATCTATGGCGGCCTCAACTTGCTGTTCGCTGTACAGCAAATCAGCAGTTGACTGAACTTGTTTGATTTCTTTAAGCATGTTGATTGGTAAATTGATTGATAAGATCCGAGATTTGATGCCATTTCCCGGTGTTCATTAATTGCGCCCGGTTCATCTGTGGCTTGCCTTGCATCCGGCCCAGCCGTTGCTCTCTAATGGGGTCTTGTGTTATCGGCAGGGCATCTAGCACCTGTTCGGCAGCGGTCGGGTTGTTGCAGACCAGAATCATATCGCAACCGGCTTGTTGGGCCAGTCTGGCGCGTTCAGGGAAGTCGCCAACCGATGCCGCGCCTTCCATACTCAAGTCGTCGCTGAACACCGTGCCGTTAAAGTTTAATTCTTTGCGTAAAATCTGCTGTATCCAGAAGGGCGAGAAACCGGCCGGGTTGGGGTCAATCTTAGGATAAACGACGTGGGCAGGCATAATGCCTTCCAGTCCTTCTGCGATGAGCTGTTTAAAAGGTACTAAGTCTTTTGTCCTGATGCTGTCCAAATCTCTTTCGTCTACCGGCAAGGTCAGGTGTGAATCCAGCGCCACTGCGCCGTGTCCGGGGAAATGCTTGCCGGTTGCCGCCATGCCGGCTTCATTCATGCCCTTTCTGAACAAGCTTGAAAGACGTGTTGCAAGTGTTGGATCGGTTGAAAATGAGCGGTTGCCGATGATTTCGCTAACGCCGCAATCAATGTCCAGAACCGGGGCAAAGCTGAAATCAACGCCGACGGCTAATAATTCGGCGGCCATTAGCCAGCCAGCGGATTGCGCAAGCTCAGGTGTTAGGGCATAACTTGACGCAGGTGGCAGTCGAGTGAAGCCTTGTTGAAAACGCTGGACTCTGCCGCCTTCCTGATCAACGGCAATCAATATGTTGCCATTGCGCGCTGAACGAATACTGTTGATGAGTTCGGTTACTTGTTCAGGGTTTTGGTAATTACGCGAAAAAAGAATAACAGCCCCGGTGTTGGGATGGTTTATTTTTTCTTTTTCATGTTGTGTCAGGGTCAAGCCCTCAACATCCAACATGATAGGGCCAATGGATAAATTACTTGTCATTGCTCAGCTTCGTTTTAATATTTATAAGGTTAGCCTAATACTAAGTCACTGTTATTCAGGTATATGGACTGTGTTATGCGTATATTTGTTTTGTCATTCAGTCTGCTTTTCAATCCTGCTTTCGCAGCTGTGAAAGTGTAAGGAGGGCAGAGAAATCGGGTATACACTATCTGGAAATGAACCTTAAGTTTACCGTTAATTTATCGGAACCAAAAAAATATTTGATGATACAGGTTCAATAAATTTTGGATAAGCTTGAGACACGCAGTAACGGCTTCCAGGCTGTATTTTTTAGTTGATCAATGTGCCAAATGTAAATTGTTTCCCAGTTGCTTTCTAAGGAGAGCAAGATTGGCGGTAATTTGCTGTTCAGTGTAGGGAACTGCATCAAATTTTCCCCAGACTGGAGCTGGCCAGGCTCTATCGGTTTGATAGCGGACTATATGATGGATATGTAATTGCGGGACCATATTACCTATGGCTGCAATATTCATTTTGTCAGCCTGATAAAGTTCCGCCAGGTTTTCTGCCAGGCAATTGGATTCTTCGGTCAGTAATTCACGATCCGGCTTGGTGAGTTGGTAAATTTCACTCATATCTGCTTTTTCCGGTACCAGTATAAACCAGGGGTACTGGCTGTCATTCATCATCAGCAATCGGCATAGCTCAAAGCGTCCAATGGTTATGCAGTCTTGCTGTAATTGTGGGTGTATCTGAAATGGCATAGTCATATTTTTCTTGAAAACAGTGAAGCAATCAGTTTAACTTAATATTCTGCCTGAAAAATAATAAGAATACACAGAGGATAGTTTTTTATGTCTGCGCAAATAATTTCAGCTCAAGATTTTTCTAAAGAAAATCAGTTGGCCGTATCATTTAAGTTGTTGTTAGGTCTGTATTCAATCATTCCTGTGTGTTTGTTGTTGCAGTTATTTGATGGTTGGTTCTGGCATGGCTTTTTACAACAAAATTTACCGACCAGCCCTTCACATATTTTATTGTTTCAAATTGTTTTTGGTACGCCGCATATTATTGCCAGTGCCGTTGTATTGGCGAGTGACACTGAATACCTGAAGTTTTATAAGCTGAAAATTATTTTGATGACTGTTGCCATAGCGATTGTTTTTGGCCTGGGTAGCCTGTTTATTCCCTATAAAGTCTTTTACTTGGCGGTGGCTTCCTGGACTGTTTATCATGTACTTAAACAGCAGCATGGCGTTGGACGCGGTCTGTGCCGTTTGCCTGACTGGGCGTTTTATCTTTTGTTGTGGTTGAGTGTGGCGGCAGGTCTCTTCGTTTATATCGGCATTTTTCTAAAAAACAGCCTGGACGTGCAGCAAACGGAATGGATTAAATATATTGCAGCGAGTTTATGTGCAGGATTGGTTTTAAGTGCGGTTTTATGCCAACACTATGTAACCACTCAATTTGGCAAGTGGTTTTTGTGGGCCAATATTTTATTGGTGTTAAGTAGTTTTTATCTTTATGTCCAGCAGTATTACCTGTTGGCGATTCTGGTGCCGCGATTGGTTCATGATGCGACGGCTTATATTTTCTATGTAACACATGATTACAATAAACATCACACCCATCCGCAGAATTTTATTTATCGCTGTGCGGCGCGTTGTAATGTGCATGTTTTTATTGTGTTGCCGGTGTGCTCATTTTTACTGGCGTTTGTTTTGCAATCTTACGGGGATGCTGTCGTTAGTTTTATAACCAACTTCTTTTTTGGCGTGGAGATCCGGAAAGCGGTTACGTTAGGCTTATTGGGATATCTGGCTTTAATGCATTATTACACGGAGGCATTTACCTGGAAGCAGGGCTCACCTTACCGGCGTTTTATTGCATTTTCAAGATGAAGCACCCCTATAAATGCCGTTGATCTAAGCCGCGGGGCATTAAACCGATCGGTTTAATGCCCCCCTTGAATATAACTACTATTCTGTCAGAGAAAAACCGACTTTAATGGTGACTTGCCAATGTGCAATCTTGCCGTTGTCCAGTTGACCCCGGGTTTCGACCACCTCAAACCAGCGCATGTCATGGATGGTTTTTGATGCCCTGCTGATGGCGTTTTCAATGGCTTCCTGCATGCCAACGGTTGATGAGCCAGTGAGTTCTATTTTCTTGTAAATATGGTCAGTCATGATATTGCTCCTGTTGCATGTAATAAAAGTCCAGTTCCTGCAAGCGTTCTGGTGTTCCTATGTCCATCCAGAAGCCTTCATACTTTTGCCCGGTAACCCGGTGGTCTGATATTGCCCGGCGTAACAAAGGTGCCAGTTTGCTGCTTCCAGCTGGTGTGTTGCTGAACAGTTCAGGACGGTACAGTCCAATACCACTAAAGGTCAATTTCTCAAAGCCCGTTTCAGTAACTTTGCCATCCTTATCCAGGCCAAAGTCTCCCTGGGTATTATGATCAGGGTTGTCTATCAACACTAAATGAGCTAAATCGACATTCAGATCCTTGAGTTCTGCAAAAGGGAAGTCTGTGGCTATATCGCCATTGACGACCAAAAACACATCATCACCTAATAAATGCAATGCGTTAATAATACCACCGGCAGTTTCCAGTCCTTGTTCGCCTTCAGCAGAGTAATTAATGATAGCGCCAAACTGATTACCGTTACCAAGTTTTTCTTCTATTTGCTTGCCTAGATGGGCATGATTGATGACTATATCATTAAAGCCCGCCGAAACCAGTTGTTTAATCGTATATTCGATGAGCGGTTTTCCGGCGGCTGCAAGCAAAGGTTTGGGCGTATGGTCGGTTAACGGGCGCATTCTTTCTCCGCGCCCCGCCGCTAAAATCATGGCTTTCATAGTGTTATATTGTGCGCAGGTAAGACTTGGCTATGCAGGAAGTCATTAAACTCAGAAAGTTCTGGATAAGTCGCGCAAACTGTAGTGACGTAGTTCAGGGTGCGAGGTATGTCGTCAAGGTAGCCTGATTTGCCATCCCTCAAATGCAATCGAGAGAAAATACCGATGGCTTTAAGGTGGCGTTGCAGTCCCATCAGGTCAAACCAGCGTTTAAACTGGGTCAGGTTACAACTGATGAGGTCTGCCTGTCGGAGTCGCTCAAAATACTGGGTCATCCACTGGTCAACTTGTTGCTCAGGCCATGCGATATAACAATCGCGTAATAATGACACCAGATCGTAAGTGATCGGGCCGATGACGGCATCCTGAAAGTCTATGACGCCGGGGGAATCGCTGTCCAGAATCATCAGATTGCGGGAATGGTAATCCCTGTGTACACAGATGACAGGTTGTTCCAGTGCAGATTCGACGAGAGTTGCTTGTATGGTATCCCAAATCTGTTCCGGAATCGTAACCCCCAGCAAATTATCCAAAAACCATTCATTAAAAATGGCCAGTTCTCTGCGCAATAGCTGTTCGTTATAGCTGGGCAGGCCGCAATTTTGTAATGGTGTTTGAGTTTGCAGCTTAAATAAGCTGTCAAAAGCAGTTTGATATAGAGTGGTAGCGCTATTTGCGTTTCCTACAGGGTGCAGGCAAGGAGCAGGAGCGGAAGCTTTGAGCTGATCTAAAAAACACTGTGAGCCAAAATCCTCCAGCAGTAAGAAACCGTCAGTCAGGTTTTGTTGAAAAATATTAGGGACGTTGACTTCGGATTGTGTCAACAAGTTGGCAATTCTTATGAAAGGCTCAATATTTTCTTTTGTCGGGGGGGCGTCTATGACAATGAACTGCCCTTCTGGAGTCTTTACCCTAAAGTAACGCCGGAAGCTAGCATCGCTGGATGCGGGTTCGCAATGTTCGACTGTGAGCAATAGATCATTCTCAA
>JAQTLI010000132.1 GCA_028714995.1 Methylobacter sp.
CTATGAAATATCCTAAAACGCCTGTAGAGCTGGCCGCCAACCAAGGCATCACGGTTGAGCCTTCATCTGCTGCGCCGGTCACGCTTCCATCCCTTCCCCCACCAAATAACGCCACCCAATGGCTATTGACGCGGGAAGGCAGTGGGAGTGAACAAGCGTCATTTCAGCCGTCCGAACCACGCATTCCGTTGTCCACCTACCGTCTGCAATTCAACCGCGATTTCACGTTTAACCAGGCACGCGAGATTGTGCCATACCTGAGTGAGCTAGGCATCTCTCACCTATATGCCTCGCCCTATCTGAAGGCGCGGCCGGGTAGTCGGCATGGCTACGACATCATCGATCACAACATGCTGAATCCCGAGATCGGCACATACGAAGAGTTTGAGCAGCTTTGCGCAACTCTCGCCGAGCATGGCATGGGACAGATTCTCGATATAGTGCCTAATCATATGGGCGTACAGGGCGGGGATAATGCATGGTGGCTGGACGTACTGGAAAATGGTCAGGCATCCGCACATGCAGGGTTCTTCGATATTGATTGGACGCCGATAAAGGCTAACCTGCACGGCAAGGTTCTGTTGCCGGTGCTGGGTCACTCTTACGGCGCGGTGCTGGACAATGCCGAATTGCAACTACGCTTTGATGCGGAACGCGGCGAATTCGTCATTTATTACTACGAACACCACTTTCCGGTGGATCCGGCGGAATACCCGCATATCCTGGCACATCGCATAGATACCTTGAGCACCCGGCTAGGGCAGGACAATCCGTTACTGATGGAATACCAGAGCCTGGTAACTGCGTTCCGTAATCTTCCGTCCCGTGATGAGGACTCGCCTGAACGTCAGGTTGAACGCAGGCGCGACAAGGAAGTGTACAAGCGTCATCTTGCCGGTCTCGTTGAACAATCTTCCGACGTCGCCGGGTTTCTGGAAGAAAATCTGCACATCTTCAACGGCAAGGCTGGGGAATCGTCCAGTTTCGATCTGCTCCACAACTTGATTAAGGCACAAGCCTACCGGCTGGCGTTCTGGCGGGTAGCCTCGGACGAAATTAATTACCGGCGGTTTTTCGACATCAACGATCTTGCCGGGCTGCGCATGGAGAATGACGAGGTTTTCGATGCGACCCATCAGTTATTGCTGCGGCTGGTCCAGGAAGGCAAGCTGGACGGTTTGCGCCTGGATCATCCAGATGGCCTGTACGATCCGGAGGCTTATTTTTGCAAGCTGGTCGAGCAGTGTAGTCGCACGGGGCACGCGCCTTACCTGGTGGTGGAAAAAATCCTGGCAGTACGCGAGGATTTGCGTAGCAGCTGGCCGGTGCAAGGTACTACGGGTTACGAATTCACTAATCTACTCAACGGGCTGTTTGTGGTTACCAGTGCCGCCGAGCGTATGGAGCGCCTGTATAATAGCTTCATCGGCGAGCATGGCAATTTCGAAGACCTGCTCTACCATTCCAAGCAGCTTATCATGAAGACCGCGCTGGCGGGAGAGTTGAATGTATTGGCCAACCTGCTCTCGAAAATTGCTGAAGCCGACCGTCATACCTGTGATTACACAGTGAACGGATTGCGTAGGGCATTGGCTGAAATAGTCGCCTGCTTCCCGGTTTATCGTAGTTACATCAGTGGCCGCGAAGTTATGCTGGAAGACCGCCGTAACATCAAACAGGCAACGGCAGCGGCTAAACGTAGAAGTACAACGGCGGATACCAGTATTTTCGATTTTCTGCGTGATGTACTCACACTGGCTGCAGCAGATGGGAAATCGCCCGGGTACTATGATCAGGTGCTCGCATTTGCGATGAAATTTCAGCAATTCACCAGTCCGGTCATGGCTAAAGGGCTGGAGGACACCAGTGCCTATATCTATCACCGTTTGCTGTCGCTCAACGAAGTCGGTGGCGACCCGCGTCAATTCGGTGTGACCCGCACTGCATTCCATCGTGCCAATCAAGCGCGCGCAGAGCATTGGCCGCATACAATGTTGGCCACTTCCACTCACGACACCAAGCGTAGCGAGGATGTGCGCGCACGCCTCAATGTTCTGTCTGAAATACCGGCTGCCTGGCGGCTGGCACTACGACACTGGAGCCGCGCTAACCGAAGCCTCAAGCGCATGGTGGACGGGATTCCTGTGCCCACAGCTAACGATGAGTATTTCATCTATCAGACATTACTTGGTATCTGGCCGCAAGGCGAACCAGATAAAAACGAAATGGCGCGATTGGGCGTTCGGATTGCGGAATATCTGGTCAAGGCAGTGCGTGAAGCTAAGGTCTATACCAGCTGGATAAACCCCAATACAGCGTATGAAGACGCAATCCTGGAATTCGCCGATAAACTGATAAATGCGCCCGCGGAAAGTGCATTCCTGACGGATTTTCTTCCGTTTCAGCGGCGGATTGCGCGGCTCGGATTATTCAACAGCCTGTCACAGACATTGATCAAGCTCACTGTCCCGGGCGTGCCGGATATTTATCAGGGTTGCGAATTATGGAATTTCAGCCTGGTAGACCCCGATAACCGACGGCCGGTTGATTTCGGTTACCGCCGAACCCTGCTTGATACATTGCAGACACTTGCCACGCTGGAATCGCAACAACGTAGCGCCGGGGTGCGTGCCTTATGTGACAAGCTGGAAGACGGCCGGGGCAAACTACTGGTTGTCAGAACGGCGCTGGCGTTGCGACAACGCTGGCCGGATGTGTTTCAGCAAGGAAAATATTTGCCGCTCGCAGTCAAGGGGGAACATGCAGCTCATCTGTGCGCTTATGCTCGTATTGCAGGTGGGCATACCGTCATTACGGTGGCGCCGCGTTTCTTCGCGCAGCTGCTGGGTGAAGCCGATATGCTTCCTTTGGGAGAAAAGGTTTGGGGGATTACAACAGTGGACATGCCTTTTCATCGGAGCGATAACCAATACACATGCGCCTTCACGGGGAAGGTGCTGAATCCCCACCAGCGGTTGTCCGGATGGTGCCTGCCCATCGCACAAGTGCTGGCAGAATTTCCGGTGGGGCTGATCGTTGTTGAGAAGGGGCTGAAGTCCAATGATATTGTATAAATAGTATATTTAATCAAAAACTTCAATATCCGTTGTTCCAGCTATTACTCTGGTCTAAAAGGGATTAATCCTGTGATGAAGCTTATTATATAACTACCGTGTTGTGTACTGAGGGATATTTTATTCAGGCCGGGTAGGATTTTTTTGTCATAAATGGATGCTCAACTCTCAAAAACCGTCGGTGTTTGTTGCGACGTCTTGTTCGTTGATTCGTTTTTAATCCGATCGATTCCTCAGCTGCTCGGACGACCAAATCTTCATTGACAGTGATTTCAATTTTTACGAAAGCCGCTCCATTTTGGGGTCGTCAGTGCCGACATCTCATGGTCGCCGTGTTGGTCACCATGTCAGCCAGCGTAGTAGCAGCCATTGGAGTCTCGGTGTCAGACGCGTGCGGTTGTAGGCGTCCGCCGCCTTCTTGATCGCTTCAGCCTGGGTCGGATAAGCATGGATGACGTGGGCGAGGGTACGCAATCCGATCCCCGCGACCATCGCCAGGGTAATCTCGTTGATCATATCTCCTGCATGACGGGCGACGATTGTCGCGCCGAGTATCCGGTCCGTCCCCTCCTTGACGTGGATCTTCACGAAGCCCACTTCCTCGTCGTCGGCGATCGCGCGGTCCACGTCGTGCATCGGGATGGTGAAGGTCTTCACAGGGATGTCCCGCTCGCGCGCCTGCCGCACATAAAGCCCGACATGAGCGATTGCCGGATCGGTGTAGGTGCACCACGGAATCGTCAGTGCACTCAGACGTTTACGACCGAGGAACAGCGCATTCTGGACCACAATGCGCGCCGACGCGTCGGCAGTATGGGTAAACTTATGCTCCAGGCAGGCATCGCCGGCGGCATATATGCGCCGGTTGCTGCTGCACAGGAAATCATCGACCCAAATGCCTGTGGTAGTATCGAAATCGACGCCTGCGGCCTCCAGATTCAGGCCGTCGACATTCGGTACCCGGCCTGTGCCGATGAGAATGGCATTGACCGCTACCGTGATGCTGTAGTCGTCGCAGACCAGATCGACCAGCTTCTGCCCGCCTTCCACGTGCACATTGACGGCTCTGGTGTTCAGGCGCACTTCGATGCCGTCGCGCGCAAATGCATCCGAGAGGAGCTGTGCGGCGTCGCGCTCTTCCTTGGGCAGGAACAGCGGTTTTTCCTGAGCAATAATTGTCTGCGCTCCGAAGCGGCAGAACGCCTGCGCCAGTTCGCAGCCGAGCGGGCCGCCGCCGATAACCAGCAGGCGGCGCGGCAGCTCGGTCAGGTCGAAGATGTTCTCATTAGTCAGATAGTCGGTCTCGTCGAGGCCGGGAATACAGGGTGTATTTGGCCGCGCGCCCGTAGCGATAAGTGCCTTTTTGAAGCGCAGTTTCGTGTCATCCACGGTCAGCGTATCGGCTCCGGTGAAGTACGCCTGGCCGAAGAAGACATCCACGCCGGCCGCGATCAGTCGGTGCACTGAATCGGAGCGGCTGATGCGGGCGCGAATACCGCGCATGCGCTCCATCACGGCAGCAAAGTCAACGCGAATATCGCCCGGGATTTGCGCGCCATACTGCTCGGCATTACGCATCTCGGCGTACAGCCGCGCCGTGCGGATGATCGATTTCGACGGCACGCAGCCAACATTCAGGCAGTCGCCTCCGAGCAGGTCACGCTCGATCAACGCGACCTTCGCGCCCAGTGCCGCTGCAGCATGCGCCGCCACCAGTCCTGCGGTGCCGGCACCGACGACCACCAGGTTGTACCGGTCTGCCGGCTGCGGATTGCGCCATCCGACTGGATGCACATTTCCCAGCCGCTCGCGATCATGCGCGTCCGGCGGGGCTGCTGTCGAGTAAGGGGTGTTGCGCTGCTGCATGGTTGTGATCCTTTTATAAGGAAGCGGCTAAAGCCAGCCGCCGCGAAATCCGGCGCGCCGTAAGCCGGCGTGAACATAGGGACAGTCCCGCATTAGCCGCCAGATCAGTTGGGTGCGATGGTTCTCGATCATTAACACCACGATGCCCTGGTCTAGCCCGAAGTGGCCCGCCGAAACCCAGGCGCTACAGTCGGCACTGGCGAGAGTCGGATTAAAACTGCTGGTGTACCGTTGAGCGGTCAGCATTTCGGGATATCGTTGCAGCATGTTGCGTACGGCGCATAAGGCAATTTCGGGCGCGAACGGCAGCGATGCCAGCGCCGCCCATCCGCTGAGAGTTCCGTCGTCGGGCCCGTACGGCACGCCACGCGCGGCATAACCGAACAAGAGGCGCCGCTCGTTGGCCAGCTCGGGCAGTAGATTGCTGGGGCCATCACAGGCCGTCAGGCCCCAGCAGTTTTCGTCATAACCGGCGAACCTGAGCGGGTTGCGCCGCGCGTACTCGCGCTGAACCTCGATTGCCCGCCGGCTGTTCTCGAAATAATCGCAGCGCTTCTCGCACATGAAGCGATCCCGAATGCCGCGAAAATCGATCCATGCGTGCGAGTACTGGTGCATGAACAGCGGCCCCGCATACAGATAATCGTAGCCGTATAAATGTTCCCATTGATAGGTTGTCGTCCAGGCCTCGTAGCTGTTGTTCTTGAGCGGATGCGTCGGCGAGCCCATCGCGAGGACGTAGATGATGATTGACTCGTTGTAACCATTCCAGCCGTAGTGCAGGAATCCGCATTCCGGCTTCCAGCCTTGCCTGATTGTTGCCGCTCCGCCCTGCGACCATCGCCAGTCGACGCGAAGGTATAGTGTCTCGACGAGTTCGCGCAGTTCGGTTTCCTCAGGCGTATTCGCGGTGAAGTACATACTTGCGGTCAGCGCGCCGGCAATCAGCAGCGCGGAGTCTATCGTCGACAGCTCCGAGCGCCAGACTCTAGCGCCGGTATGCATGTCGAGAAAGTGATAGTAGAAACCCTTGAAGCCGGTCGCCTCCGGGCTGCCGCTTTGATCGCTGTCACGAAAGAAACGCAGCACGGAAAGACTGCGTTTGACCGCTTCGGTCCGTTCCATCCAGCCGCGTTCCACCGCTACCGGATAGGCCGATAGGGCGAACCCGACGACGGCAATGCTGGCCGGCGAATTCCCGCGCGAGTTGTCAGCGATCAGTCCATTGGCCGGATTTACCGCTTCCAGGAAGTAGCCGAACGCGGCGCGCTGGAGCTGGTCGAGACTCTGCTCGTTCATCAAAGACTCGTTGCTCATGCATCCTGTTTCGGGATTGAGGTCTTAGCCGGCAACCGTCCTTTGAGATCCTTGGCAGTGAACGGACCCGGGTCGGCAATCAATTGGCGTGCGGCTTCCACCTGCTCCCACACATTCCACAGCAGCACGCCTCGCACGCGATCGTTCTGTAAGTAGTAGATGATGCCTTCCTCATTGGGGCGCTTCCAGTCGGCAAAAGTCTCCAATCGCGAGTCCACTTCGCCCACGGCTTCGTATCCCAAATCGAACATATCTGAGTAAAAGAATGGCAGATGATGATAGGGCTCTGACTTGCCTGCCATGTTCCGCCCCGCCAACCGTCCCATAGAATTGGCGTTGTCCTCGTGCTCGACCCGAATGCGCTTTCCCAACGCAGGGTTGTAGAATGCGGCAACGTCTCCTGCCGCATAGATGTCGGGAAGGCTGGTACGCAGGAATTCGTCCACGATGATTCCGTTTTCCACCTTGAGCCCCACGGATTGGGCGAGTTCAACGTTCGGCGTGATGCCGACTCCGGCCACCACGCCGTCCACCACGATTTCCCGGTTAGTAAGTGTTTTCAAAACATGTTGGTTGCCGCGAGTTTCCAAACCGACAATCTCTTCGCCTGCCAATATCTCAACACCTTTTTGACGGTAGAAGTCGGACACAAACTGAGCGAGAGGGCCCGGGAATATGCGATCTACAATAGCTTTGTCGGGGAAAATCATCACCACTTCTTTCCCGTTCATAGCCAGCGCCGCCGCGATCTCAGAGCCGATAAACCCGCCACCGATTACGGCAAACCGCTGCCCCGTTTCGGTGAGCGCGCGAAGATGCCGGTAGTCCGGCAGGGTGCGAAAGTAAATAATATGGTCACCACCGAACGGAAGGCGTCGTGGCTTGCCGCCCGTGGCCAACAAGAGTTTTTGATAGGTAAAAACGTCTCTCTTGTCGTCCACAATACGTTTTTGCTGGGGAAAAATTTCTTTGACGACACGGTCAAGATGAATCTTAATTCCTTTGTTCTCCGTGTTGCGCCAGATGACGTCCACGGGTTTACCCTTCCAAAGCGACTTCGAGAGAGGAGGGCGATCGTATGGAGGGTCAAGCTCTGCGCTGATCAGACCGATGCTG
>JAQTLI010000133.1 GCA_028714995.1 Methylobacter sp.
ACATGAAAGAAAGAGGAGAATTAAAATAAAAATAGTGGCATAAGGCTCATGTAATTTTGCTAATTATTTTAATTCTTAAGCAAACCATCATCTTGATGGGTTTAAATACGATTTCATATTGTTGACTCTTTGGAAATTCCATAACCTGCTTAGGCACTTGCCTTTGCAGGTTTTTTTTGCTTTAGGCAATGTAATAAAAGCCTACATTGGGGTTTAGGGAGCAATGGAACGTAAAACAGGTTTAAGCCTGTGACCGTCATGATGTGACTGCACAGTAAACCCCCATTCGTAGTGGATTTCTTATTGCATAAACCTGTTGCCACTCGTTATGCAATCGCAATACCTTTTTGAAACAAACCCTGCGTTTTACGTTGACTAGACATCGTTGCACAAACGTTCGTTTGTTGGACAACAAATAGCAGCAATCGGCCATCTTCTGCCATTCATAGTACATTTTCGAACGGCTGCTATGGGTCACAAATTGCTCGCTTAACGACTGCGCGTGGGGGCGCGCCGATAAAGGCGCGTCCCACTCCACGCAATGGTTAGGCAGTCACGGTGGACAACGAAAAGAAGTTGCTCACCATAACTGGCTCAATTATCGGATTGTTTTGACCGTGATTACGACCTCACAGGTCATAAGCCAGCCGCACTGAAACAGGCTTGCCAACCGCCCGAAATGAACGTCTGCCGGTCGCACCAGACAGCTTCAGGATAGTAGTCACCCATCACACCCTGCACGCACTCACCGGAATTTTTAATTGTATCCTGTGTGGGCGGGGTCGGGAAGGTTAAATCGAACCCGCATCCTTGGGCAATGGCGCTCTGGACGGACTGTTCAAAGTCGGCCGATGCCAGCAAGTTGCGCATGAAGATGAGCTTGGGCACCATCTTCTCGTCACCCCAAGGAAGCCATACGACCTTCTTCGGCAGCCACTCGGGCCGAAGCACGTCATTGGAAATCACGATGGTGTAAAAGCCGTGTTTATCGAGCGGCGTGCTCGCATCGGTCGCGCATCCGGTGACGGGTAGTGGCGAGACCAGCTCTGCTTGGCATAATCCCCAATATCGCAATTGGACGCTATTGAAACCGGGCGCAGGCTGCGATACTGGCTGGCCACGATAGGTATCGGGGAACGCCGGCATCTTGCCACGAATCACAATGACTCGATCCGGTTTATACTTGGGCATGAAGAACGACACCAGGTATTTTTGGTCGGGATTCGGCAGCAGAACTGGGGGCGGCTCCTTTATCGCGCCGAACCAGATACGCTTTGGTACCGGCGGAATTTTTAGGTGCGCTAGTGGATCCTCTAACTCCGCCGGGACAATCTGCGGCTGCAACTGCGCGATTTCCGACTGCCGATTGAAGGTCGGACAGGTCTGCAACAGGGTTGTTTTGCCATTGACGCGGGTGACTTTGACCTTCGGCAAAGGCACTCCGCCCATGGAGCCTTCGCCCGCGTTCGATAGGTACAGGCGGTATATTAACCACCCCGTTTTGGCATTCAACTGGAGCACGTTGTCGGCGGTGTTGTTGCTCTTTGTGACTGTGATGGTGTACGTCGGATCAGGCTTCGCAGACGGTTTGCCACTGCCCGGATGAGGCGTCGCAAACGGATTGCCGCTGCCCGGATCAGGCACGATTTCCGCATCAAACAGGTGATCGGCTAACCCGGTAGAGACTGGCGCGTTGTCATAGACAGCAAAGGAAAAGAACCGCGCCTTGGGGTAGACGCCAGTAATTGTCAGCTGTTGCCATTTCTTATCGATGGGCATGTAAAACCAGCGGTTCGCAGTGTCCGCCCAGAGCCAATTACCCAGGCCGAAAGGTGTCCATGAGAACTGCCACGCACAAGTTGGGGTGGGTACAGTTGGCGATTGCTCCGCAGAAACGCGCGGATTTGCCAAAAGTAGGAGAGTGGTGAAACTGAGTGTAAGGAAAGCCTTCATTGCTTGCGACTCCCTATTATACTTTACACCTCTTTGGGATAGAGCCTTATAGGATATGATTTTTGATTGTTGTTTAGAAATACACATCACACATCTCCTGATGGTTGTAATAACCAACCCTGGCATCTAAGACACGAACTCGTTTTCGTGCAAAATAAAAAAGCCGAACTCCCTACAGCAACCATAACAATGGTCGCATTCGGCAGTTCGGCTTTCCTGGGTTCAGGACCCGTAACTTTCTGTCCCTATCTTACGATAGGTTTAGCCTTATCATCGATGTTTATAGAAATAGGATAACGCATAGAATAAAATTTCTACTGAGGATTTTTGTCGGTTTTTCTGAAAAGCTATCTTTTTTAGAATGACAGCGAAGGGAGTCAGTCCTGTTACCCTCAGAAACGGGCATCGACGTCCCTTGCTAACCGGACTTTGCCTTTCCCGAATACCCGACTTAGAAGGCCGCTATGAGTGCAGTAACTCTCGTTCGCCGCTTCGGCTCGACCGTCGAGTTTGGGTCGCTGGCAGCCATTCAAAGGTAAAAAACGCACCGCCATTTCAACTCTTAAAAAAACTATAACACTTCAACCAAAAATAACAATTCGTATAGATACCTAGTAATCCACTTAGCACGCTAAAATCGACCGTCCGCTCCCCATGGTTTTGCGGCCAGTCGGAAATCCGGCTTGTGTGGCTCTTGTGGGTCGGGTGCTGAATCGTGACAGGCGAAAATCGGCCAAACTCGGTCTTTCGCGAATGACGCTTCGGCCAATTGTAGACAGTCAGTTTAGTTTCACCCCTTTCATTCTGAAACAAAATCAAGCGAACTCATAGTTCTCAAGCTAAATACTCAACAGAGTACCCCCATTTCATGTGCCCATTTAAATCAATCTGATTGAGAACACCCCTAGCTTTCGTTAGCGTAGTTTATCAGGAACAATGGTGTCAGTGTTCAGTGGAGATTTGCAACAATGTCCAACAATTTTCTATATATTACCCTGCTATTGTAAACTTTAGACAATAGACTCTGGAATTTCCATTCATCCATGAATAAATACCCGCATCCGCAATCATGACCGCCGATAATCCCGCCCTCATCATCTACGTGCGCGGCGTCAATAAGACTTACGCCGGTGGTTTCCAAGCACTCAAAAACATTAATCTGGACATAAAACGTGGCGAGATATTTGCCTTGCTCGGACCGAATGGTGCGGGCAAGACGACACTGATTAGTATCATCTGCGGCATCGTCAATGCCACTTCTGGCACCATCGTCGCCGACGGTCACGACACCGTGAGAGACTACCGCGCGGCGCGGGCAACCATCGGCCTGGTACCGCAGGAACTGCATACGGACTCGTTTGAGTCGGTCTGGGCCACAATTAAATTCAGTCGAGGGCTTTTCGGCAAGGCGCCCAACGCAGCCTACCTGGAAAAAGTGCTGCGCAATCTGTCCCTATGGGACAAACGCGACGTGAAAATCATGGCGCTATCTGGCGGCATGAAACGCCGTGTGCTGATTGCTAAGGCCCTCGCGCATGAGCCAACGATATTGTTCCTTGATGAGCCGAGTGCTGGCGTGGATGTGGAGTTACGACACGACATGTGGCGCATGGTGCGCGAGCTTCGTGCGCAGGGTACCACCATCATACTGACCACCCATTACATTGAGGAAGCCGAAGACATGGCTGATCGCATCGGCGTCATCACAAAAGGTGAACTGATCGTTGTTGAAGATAAAAATGTATTGATGCGCAAGCTTGGTAAAAAGCAACTCACGCTGACTTTACGACAGCCCATGACCAGTATTCCGGCCGGACTAAGCGCTTGGTCGTTGGAGCTCACCGACGACGGACACGCCCTGGTTTATAGTTTCGACACCCAGGAAGATGAAACCGGTATTGCCGAGCTATTGCACACGTTAAGTGACCACAGCATCGAATTCAAAGACTTACGCTCCAGCGAGAGTTCACTGGAGGACATTTTCGTGAGTCTGGTGCATCAGCCCAAGGAGGCACTGGAATGAACATCTATGGCATCCGTGCTATTTACCACTTTGAAATGGCACGCACCTTTCGTACTCTATGGGAAAGTATCGCCGCACCAGTGCTGACCACCTCGCTGTACTTCATCGTATTTGGCAAAGCCATCGGTTCGCGTATGGGAGACATTGACAGCGTCAGTTACGGCGCCTTCATCATCCCGGGGCTGGTCATGCTGAATTTACTGAACGAAAGCATATCCAATGCTTCTTTCGGCATTTACATGCCCAGGTGGGCGGGAACTATTTATGAGCTGCTATCAGCACCTGTTTCGTGGGTCGAAGTGCTGATTGGTTATGTGGGGGCGGCGGCGACCAAGTCAGTGATCTTGGGTCTACTCATTCTAGGCACCGCCCGCATTTTCGTGCCCTACGAGATCGCCCATCCTTTGTGGATGATCTCCTTTCTCTTGCTCACGGCTGTTACTTTCAGTCTATTTGGCTTCATTATCGGCTTGTGGGCCGATAATTTTCAGAAACTACAGGTAGTTCCGATGTTGATCGTCACCCCGCTCACATTTCTGGGTGGCGCGTTCTATTCGATCAATATGTTGCCTCCATTATGGCAGAAGATCACCCTGTTCAATCCGGTGGTGTATTTGATCAGCGGCTTTCGCTGGAGCTTCTACGGTATTGCAGATGTGCATATCGCCATGAGTATTGGCATGACGTTTGGCTTTCTCATCATCTGCCTGACTTTTGTATGGTGGGTGTTTAAGACTGGGTACAAAATTAGAAACTGAAGCGACGATCATGGGTCAGTTACAAAGTCTTCTTCGAGTGGAAAAGTAGCAGTCCGAGAATTTCCAAACTTGCGCCATTAATCGAGTTTCCAAGCAGGGATGCAGCAATTTTAAAAGTTGTGACCGCCATCAAACGGTCACAAAATATAAGCTAAATTTCGGTTTGCTCAGAAATTTCCAGAGCATCATCGACCTCGATACCGAGATGTCTGACAGGGCTTTCAAGTTTGGTGTGACCCAGCAGCAATTGAACAGCACGTAAATTTTTAATCCTGCGGTAAACAAGTGTTGCCTTGGTTCTCCGCATCGTATGGGTTCCATAAGCAGCCGGGTCAAGACCAATTGACTTCACCCAATTTTCGACAATCCGAGCATATTGCCTTGTTGAAAGATGAGGCGAACTATGGATCCGACTGGAGAAAAGATATTGATCCGTTTTGAGCTTGGCTTGAATAATCCATGATTCAAGCGAGTCTCTGGTTTGTTCAGTTATCCCATATTGAACTGGACGGTGCGTCTTCTGCTGCATGACGATGGCTCGCGATGACACACGATTACTTTGGGCTACATCACATACCCGTAGCTTGACCAAATCGCAACCACGAAGCTTGCTATCAATCGCCAAGTTGAATAATGCCAACTCCCGGGTGTTGTTCGCCATCTGCAAGCGTATGCGAATGGCCCAAATCTCTTTCAACTTGAGCGGTAATTTCTGGCCATCAATTTGCCCTTATTCCAGGGAACATGAGGATTAATTTGATTATCGGTATTTTGTTTCATGACAAACTCCTAACATAAGGTTAAGGAGTTTCATTGTCATACTGTTTTCCTGTCAGCGGTCAGTGACTAATGGATGTGAACCGGCCAAAACCGGTCGATAAATAATTCCGGGTTAACGACTGGTGAAAACAGCCATTGAACGTTTGAAATCACCGGCCAGCACGGCTTTTCGCGCATGGTCCGATGGATTGATGGGTTATGCGGCACTGCTTGCAGCGTTTTTATCGCCCCCTACGGAAACGCACTTTCACGGTAATCCCATTGAGGTTTGCGCGTACTTTAAATAGTTATATGCGCTCAAATAGGTGTTTGTACGAATTACATTTTGTATTTTTATTTGTTCTAATTCGGTCCTAAAAAATTATCTCTAACGCTGGACAGTCTTTAACAGCAGCCGTTTTATCACGAAGACCGGATTTTTTTTCTGGGTAGGAATTGTCGGTTTCTTTACCTGTGGGAAAGAGGAGGTAGATCATTAAAAATTTTAGCGCTTTACACATTTTTTATGGTTATTGACTCCTGTGCGAAAAATGTAAAGGGTTCATAAACGATTAATATCCATCAAATACGCGAGGAAGCCGTTATGTTTAGAATTTACAAATTTATCCTCATACTGTCTATGCTGGTCATGCCGGTATTTGCAGTGAATGCCGAAGAATCTTCTTCCCACAACGACAAATCCCAAAAAATTATTATCCACTTTCATACCATGTTCGGTGTGGATAAGCCGTTTTTGTCGAGCAACCCTTCCCAGTCTTCCGATCCCACTGTGCGAGGCGTGCTGGGCGATTATCAGTCTTGGAAGATTAACAGATCGGTTAATGGAATATTGTTTGCGGACGGCAGACTGATTATCAACATTAAAGGACTTATTTTTGGCGACGGAAGCCCCAATGATGAAGACCATTTCCGGGCGCTGGTGAGTTGTCAGCTGACCCCCGATGTGCCCGGCGGTGAAGCCGCCACTTTTTCCAATTTTATCACCGCTCCCTTTCCCGTCCATAACCCCATAGGCAAGGGCAATGCCAAAATCGACGCGAAGATCCCGCTTCCCAGTCCTTGCGTAGCGCCGGTCGTGATGATTTTAAACGGCAATCCGGCGGATGGAAATGTATGGTTTGCCATTACCGGCAATTAAGCCCGGATATTCTGTTAACAAAGCGGATGATAAAAATACCGCCGAGGCAGGGAGGCGCATCCGCCTAGCGCGCTGGTTCTCAATCTCCAGCTTCCTGAGCAGCTTAACAAAAGCTATTACTCCCAAGCTGGAGCTCTCATCGTGATGCATATCTCATGGCGATAAGTTCTTGGGATTCCTGCGCGATGGCAAAATCGCGCAGCGCTGTAATCCAATCCACATGGACTTGGACCCACTAGGGGGCCGTCCGTGCTTATGGCCGAGTAACTGCCTAAGTTTGCCAACAAGACGACCACCTCACCCAGATGCTGTGGAATCGGTGGAGGATGGCAACGCTTGACCAACACATAAGCCGCCGCAATTTCTCCGGGTCAAAAACAATTTCGTGATTCATCTCCGGACAAGCAGGGCCTGTTGAGGCTAATAGGTTTTGTTGATCACTACAAATGCCTGTTGTGCACACTAAACCGGCCAATCAAATTAACTATGCAAAAGACTGGTTTGTGTCGAAGGACTAAACCGTTCACGCGGTATTGACGCTGCGATCATAAGCTTGAGGGTGGTTGAAAGAGTGTGACTGTTTCCTACGTTAAGGAATGAGGCAATCCGCCTTGTTTCAAGATAGGAGCAGTGTCATGATTTCGACAACTAAACCCATTACCCCGTTGCGCCAACGCATGA
>JAQTLI010000134.1 GCA_028714995.1 Methylobacter sp.
TGTCGTTGTGCCCGAAGCTCCAACAGGTCCCGACAATGTCACCCCCCGGATCACTACGCCGGTAGTGACCGGGGTCACTCCCTTCGCATTAGCATTGAATGAAACTGCAAGACCTATTAAAGTCAGAGTGGGGAGCATGGATAAGTGTATTTTGTTCATGTAAATTTCCTCAATTGGATGAATAAATGACGGGCAGTTGACACAATGTTTCCTAACCCGCCTGTACTGTGCTGAGTAGCGCCTACTCAGGTATTCTGATGACGCAGTCCACTCCGGGGAAAGCACCAGTGCCCTCCATTAGTGCATCCCAGTCCATCTTGTTCTTTGGATCCATTAACTTATCAAAGTCGAAAGAGTAATCGTATGCCGTTATCTGTAACGTAACATCCTGAGTGGAATATTTTCTGTTCAATGCCTGTTCGCTTGAGAATGAAATACTAGTAAGCCTTATGCTAGGCGCCTTTACCATCATCCTTTGCGCTGCATGCGTAAACGCCTCCAGCAGAATGTAAGATGCTTGTGAAATGTCATTCGACGATTCTTTGAGATATTTAGAGAAATTGTTGCCTAACGTTAATATCGCATCTCGAAGGTTGATCTCACTGACATTAGCCACAGTGTGGAACGCAGCATTAAGATCTTTAGTGCGATAAGTGTTATTGCCTTTCGCTGAATGAGTTAAAAAGGGAATATTATTCAATGCAGTTATCCATGGATTTTCTGCAGGAGACTGCTCCATTTTGTGCTTTGATACGTATGCCGAAACGAGCGAGACGATCTGCTCAAGCGCATCAATTTCTTCTGTGCGTTTATCAGATACGTCTACGAATATCACATAAGTCTGTTGTGCTAACATTTCTGCTTTTCCTATACATACTTATTAAGATAACCATTCCGAAGCCCACAGAAAAAGATCATAAGAGCTAGGGCTTCGGGTCAGTGATGTTTGAATAGTTTGGTATCAGCTTGTTTTCTTACCGAAACTCCCTCCAAAGAAATTCTGAGCACTCTTGATGTCAGCAATTTGCGTTCCGGATAGAAAAGCTTGGAAGTCTTCTTTCACAGTTTTGTCATTAAGCGCCCCGATATTAAAAAGGGAATTGCCATACTTGTAATTAAAGTTTATGGTGACGCTCTGGGCGCTCGCGCAAGACGTATAGACCTTTTTGTCATCTACACTAAAATCAATAAAGTATGCGCGCAGATACGCCTCGACATTATCCGGCTGCGCATCTTGGGTACGGAGAACAGCAGCGATAGTGGCGTTCGTAAATGTCTTATTCTTAAGTTCTACCCCAGCTTTAATACTATCGCCGAGGCCAGAAATATAGCTTGCAAAAGGCGCGAGCGCCGCTCCCCCCGCTACCGCAAATCCAAGAATCGTTTCGATCAATTTTGTTGAGACCTCAATACCAACACTTGTTGCGTTATAGGATTCGTTGGTAAATTGACTTACAGACATTAGTGGCAAGTTATTGTAAATCTCCTGCCAAAGATTTATATCGTATACAAGGTTTGGATCTTTCTTATCATTCGCCATCTTTCTTGCATATGCATTCCCAACACCCGCCAGGCTGAGGATGTAATTTTTTTGCTCGTCGAGGGATTTCTGAGCAATAGGTGAGACCTTTTCGCTAGCCAGCACATAAGAAATGAGGCCGTCGGTGGGCGCATTTGCTGATTCTGGAGCGGCCGCTGCGGCCATAGCTCTCAGTTCGATATGCGGATGAAAGAACTGAACACTCTTATCTATACTAATGATATTTGACATTTTATATACTCCGTTTTAATTGTAGCGTTAACATCAATCAAGGGGGGCAGACTCGATTGATTACTATTAAAAACCCTTCAAGCAGCGACGGTTCAACCTGAAATTGTCGGACCGTTAGCGCTGACCCCAGGCTTCGGTACAAACGATAACTAAATAAAAATTTATATATAAGTATCGTTACGGTATCTTCCCGGCCGTGTTACGGGCTTCTTGCAGCATGAGCGAATTGCCTGGGCAGGCTTGATTTGGCGTATCTCTCATGAGAAACGGCTGTGTAACTTGAAATACGGTGCCAGCAAAAACACCGTTACTTGTGACAAAAAAACAGCTTTAATGCACCGCAAATAGATCAGGCGATTTCTTCCTGAAGCGCAATGGCAAAAAAAGCATTTCGATCAAATTGCTCTGACCAGGCAATACAACCTACCGAGATATCTACCAAGCGGATTAAGGCTCTAATACGTTCTGCATCGATTTGCACACTTCCTTCAAGCAGGTGGTTTACTCCAACGCTGGAAATATCTTTTAAAATCCGGCTTTCGTTATCTGCATCGCTGGACGTAAAAAAGAATGCAGTACAACTATTTGTCCAAAGTCTTTAAATATTTGGCGCATAAGTTCCTCATCCCAACCTTGTGTGAACGATACGCCATCGGCATGATGCGAAATACATTTAAATGGGTGGATTGCCAACATGTTGCACTATTTAAAGTCAATTTCCGCAGTATGCATGCGTCGAATAACCGGCATGTAACTGCCTATTGGAATGGATATTTCAATGTCGAAGCCAGCTCCCGAGCTTCCATAATAAGCTTTAAGTTTTTCGCGTAAGCGACCTACCTGAACCCGGACAACAGGATCTTCACTGACGCTATAAGCAGAAGGATGTCGATCTAAGTCAGGCTTATTCCGTGATTATTTAACTATCCGCTGATGCCGGAATTGGATAAAGGATCAACGGGATCTGAGCCTGATCCACATAAACATTTAGAGACTGTTACCGTAACGATACTTATGGCAGAAGAGATAAGACGTTATTGTTTGAAGCGAGAATGAGAGCCGCGCAAGCGATCCGACAAAGATCATTTTAAGTTGAATCGTCGGGGCTCAAAGTCTTACGGATCACCGTTATGTGATGAATGAACGCGAATCTAAGGCGGACCAATCAAGGCTAACCCATTGATTGAGGCCATTGAGGAACAACGTTAGGTGCACATCCGGCCTCTAATGCTGTTTCAACTTCGTATTTAGAATCGCGAAAAACTTTACAAGACATCCATCAAAATTCCAATGTATTTCATATTGAAATTTATATGGGTGCTCTGTATTCCATAATGTGGCTTTTAATAACTATTTTGGCTATTAAATAGCCACCATAAAATTCAGTGAGGAACAGAAATGACAACAAGCGTAACAGTAAATATAGTTGGCGGAACAGAGCAAGAAAATACTACCGCAGTGTCAATCGGCAATGTACGTTGGGGGAAGAACGGCACTGCTAACTTTGGCGCGGCACAAAATGTAGCAGGTGGGAACCAAACATTAACTGTCTACAAGACAACCCAACCCACGCAACTATCAAATACGGTCAATGTACAAGGCGCTGCTATGACGGCAAATATCACAGTTAATACCAATGACATAAGCGTAAATTAGATCGAAGTGGGCGGGGTGGTGGGATTGCGCCACCACCTCGCCCACATCCCGACCATGTAGCTTTACATTCTCGTAAAATCTTAAACCTTTTTGGAAACTTAAATTATGGCAGGCAATACTGATAGCATACACGGGGGGAATCTGCATTACCGTAATAGGGACGTGGATCCAGGAAACAATTTTGATTCATTTTGGTTTAACCATGGCCGTCCAGGTAATTTTAATTACAGACTAGTGGCGGGGGACTAATGTATACGACCATCAAGGTCATATAGTTCCTCAAAACATGCTCAATATCGTGTTGGATCCAATAATGATTGCAATGTCTGGCGCATGTAACAATGCTGGGGATGGCGCTGATTTTATCAATGGCCTGCTTCTTGGAATTCCTGCTCGTCCATGGCTTCAGCAAGTCTTGGATTATGCAACTGCTCTTCAAGCTCCTCCGATTTCTGCGCCCGAAGCTGCCTTTTTTGACTGGGGCGAGCAAAATCCTGAAGATGAAGTCGGAGGTTTTTTCTCAATCATCACATGGAATCCAATTAATATTTGCAGAGCGCCTAATGATATCCAGCGAGGCAATATCCCATTAATGCGGTTGACGCACAGCTACTCGCTTATTTGAATGCGCATAATATATCCGCCTCTCGCTGATGCTGCTTGTCTGGTAGCCACGCAAAACGTCATAAATAATCCATATGACTTTATCAATCCTGATAACCCTGCCAATGCTGCTGCCGCTATAGAAGCTTACCTAATTGCAAGTTCTGCGACGCTTGCGCCCCAACTTATTGCTGGTGCGGGCTATTATGCGTTTCCATGACAAATAAATCCTTTAGCACCAGGAGTGCGTACCTGCGTAATAATCTTAGCCCTAATAAAGTCTATCTTCGTTTCCATAACTAAATCTACTAAGCCTGGGCGGTTAATTGCCACTGGAGCCGAAAACGATGGCGATGGCTAGCAATATGGCGAAATAATTTAGTTTCAGCATTTTACTTCCTCGTGGTTAGATTAAAGTGTTATCTGGATCAACGGAGTCTGCCCCCTTTGTTTTCTTTGTTTTGAACTTTGAGCCCATCCACTAATGATGTAATTGCTCACGATTTTTGTTTCCTTTGATTACAGAGTACTTTTGATACAACTTCAGTTTAATTACGAAATATAAAATAAATTAGTTGTGTCATTGAACCCTATAGTCGCCGACGAATCTTGGGAAGATAAGCTAACGGTGAGGGCCCCCGTAGGCAATTGTGAGATAACAATGCCTCCTCCCGACTCACAAGAAGACAGAAAAATGTAAACCATCTCGGAAGTGGTAAAATTAGCCTGCTCATTATAAAGAATAGGTACGCAATTCACTGGCGTGGTGGCGCTCACTCCATTAATTGACGCTTGTTGTGTCAAACCAAAATTATACGTGCCAGAGTTTTCCTGATTGGCTACATTAATAGTGTTTGCCCCCCCTGTTGTTCCCGCCGTGAAGCATCCATCCGAAAAAGTGTACAGCATGCTGTTCTGTGCCGGAATGCTCGAATTTGGACTAATGGTGTTTCCAGGCTGTAATGCTGTGCCGGAAGCGTAGACGGAATAATTATTTGTCCAGATTACGGTATTCACTTGCAGTGGCTCGAAAGCTATCCATACAAGCGACGGCATCACCGAAGTTGCTGCCTTACTGGTAGACACATAATACGTTACCTGCTTGCAAAGCGTCACAGTTTGGTAAGCTGCATAAATATTATTCAGCCCGGTTGTACTTATATTGATCTTAAGTTGGTATTGCATGGAGGGATTATCAATAACAGTAGGATCATTTAGAGAGGTGTGCGCAAAAAGCCACACACCTCTCTAATACAAAATACACCATCCCAGATTAACTCGACCTGCATGCTTGGAGGTCGGTAATTGAATGACGGCTAGCTATTCTGCAAGACTTAATTTTTCGACTAAATCTTGGTGACTCATTAAAGCGGCGGTGTTCTGATAGAAAGTGTTGTTTGAAGCGTTAAATGACAAGGATGCAGAGGGTGCTGCACTGGTAAGCTCGACAACACAAGCTTGACTGGTAACACTACTCATCACGACACCGTTGTTTTGGTATCCTGAAAGAAATACCGAGATCGTTTCAATTGGGGTAAAGGTGACATCTTCATTGTAGAGCACAGCTATGCTATTTAGAGGAGCGGTGGTGACTACGCCATTGATGGTTGCTTGTTGCGCTAAGCCAAAATTGAAGCTTCCGGATAGCATGTTTTGGTTAGAAACCTCAAAGATATTGGAAACGCCCCCTGGACCACCAGTAAATACCCCGTTCTCAAAGGTATAAAGCATACCTGTTTGGGCTGCCTGAGTCGACGACATGACGATCGTGGCACCAGCTTGCAATTGTGTGCTCGAAGCATAGACTGAATAGTTCTCAGTCCATGTCACAGTGTCTACAGTAAGCGGGCTAAAGGAAACCCAGGCAACCGGCAGGGTAGATGCACCTTGGCCGTTGTTGACACTTTTGACAAGCGTTACAAATTGGTTTGCAGCGTTGATCTGTGCTACTGATGCTGCTGGAATGGTAAAGTTAAGTTGATATTGTGTCATGGTTATAACCTCAAAACTATTTATGAAATGGATACGATTTAGCAGGATCTCGATAGGTGTCCAATAAAAAGCCAGTTGCTTGTCATACGCCAACATTCGCTCATTACATCGATGATCCGCTAAAGCTATTAACAGCTACGAGCCAATCTGAAATGTTCTTTGCTGGATCGTTGCAGTACTCCTCAAGGAGCGGATCAAACAATAACGCCCTACCGATTCTCACGTAAGTATCGTTACAGTAACATTGGGTATCAGCGGCTTGATTAAGTAAGCTTGGGCCAGATTACCAAATGAAATATGGCTGTGCAGCTTGAAATACGACGCCCGCGAAGACACCGCTATTCGTGACAAAAGAACTGCTTTAATGCACCGCAAATAGATAAGGCGATTTCTTCCTGAAGCGCAATGGCAAAAAAGGCATTTCGATCAAATTGCTCTGACCAGGCAATACAACCTACCGAGATATCTACCAAGCGGATTGAGGCTCTAATACGTTCTGCATCGATTTGCACACTTCCTTCGAGCAGGTGGTTTACTCCAACGTTGAAAACATCTTTTAAAATCCGGCTTTCGTTATCGTTATGCGTGAAAAAGGAATGCAATACAATTGTTTTTCCAAATGCTTTAAATAGCTGATGCATAAGCTCCTCATTCAAGCCTTGTGTGAAAGGCACTCCATCGCCATGCTGCGAAATACATTTAAATGGGTGGATTGCCAACATGCAATACTGTTTAAAGTCGGCATCCATAACACTCATGCTCATGCGCTGTATGACCGGCATGTAACTGCCTATTGGAATTGATATTTCAATACCGGAGCCAGCTCCAGAAGTTCCATAATAAGCTTTAAGCTTTTCGCGTAAGCGACCGACCTGAACCCGGACAATAGGGTCTTCGCTGGCGCTATAAGCGGAAGGGTCTCGATCAAAGACCTCAATGCCGATGGCATATTCGCTGGTGTCCCGAACAGACCCGGAGATCGCCTTCTCGACAAGAAAACGCAACAACCGGCACATGCGTGGTGCATTAATAAACACACTACTTGCCAAAATCAGCTCAAGGGCTGCTTGAACCTCAGCCGCCGGAATAACGGCAACATCATCCGTCCCTTTTTTCATTGCGATCATGATGCTCGTTCCTATAGCCCATCACATTTATAAAATGAATCTGCGCAGAATACACTGAGACACAAAAGGCAGCCTGCGCAGACTTGAGAAACTCTTTTCATGCACTGAATGTAATGTCGCCGTTAGCGCCTCTTGCACAACAAACTATCTAAGACAACTTATTGGGAGGCGTCGGCAGCGT
>JAQTLI010000135.1 GCA_028714995.1 Methylobacter sp.
TTATCAGACCTGGGATGAATATTATTGACATGTGGGCGGTTCCGGGCGGATGGTCCCAGCGTGCACAGCAGATTATTAGCAAAAAAGTCGAGGTTATCGCTTTGGATATTTTGCCGATGGATCCACTTGAGGGCGTTGATTTTATACAGGGAGACTTTCGTGAACAGGCCGTGATGGATCAATTGTATGCTGTTCTTGACGGTGCTCCGATCAATCTGGTGATGTCAGATATGGCGCCGAATATGAGTGGCAATAAGGGAGTTGATCAACCGCGTTCTATTTATTTGGGGGAATTGGCTCTAGATACGGCAAAGACTGTCTTGTCAAAAGATGGTATCTTTCTGGTTAAATTATTTCACGGGGAAGGTTTTGAGGGGTTTCATAAGGAAGTTCAACAATTCTTTTCAAAAGTAGTCATTAGAAAGCCTAAAGCATCAAGACCCAGAAGCAATGAAGTTTATATTTTGGCCAAAGGGTTTAAATAATCTTTTGTAGTCCCAATATTTGTAATATGAGGGAATTACTGGGTATGATGAAGTTGTATTTTTCATGCGCAAGTGAATTCCAGATAAATAACGGCAGTCAGGAAAGTTAACTCCTGATATAATTACTCAGTTTTTTAACTCGAGAGCCTTTCAGGCCCAGGGCGTGTAAATTGAACGATATGGTAAAAAATATAATCCTATGGGTCGTCATTGCTGTTGTATTGATGTCCGTGTTTAATAATTTTGGCCCGCAAAATGATCGAAGCGATTCATCGATGTCTTATTCGCAATTCATCGAATCAGTGAAAGCAGGCCAGGTTCAGCAGGTGATGATTGATAACAACATCATCAAGGGCAAAATGCAGGGTGGCGAAATATTTAAAACCTACGCGCCTTCAGATCCTCACTTAGTGGATGATTTGCTGGCAAATGGTGTTGAAATCAAGGCTATTCCGCCTGAGCAGCCTTCCATGCTAATGCAGTTGCTGGTTTCTTTTGGGCCTATGTTGCTACTTATAGCTGTTTGGGTTTTCTTTATGCGCCAAATGCAGGGTGGAGCAGGCGGTGGTCGCGGAGCAATGAATTTTGGTAAAAGCAAAGCTCGCATGCTCGAAGAAGATCAAATCAAAGTCACTTTTGCAGATGTTGCAGGTTGTGACGAAGCTAAAGAAGAAGTCGTCGAAATGGTCGATTTCCTTAAAGATCCTGCGAAATACCAGAAATTAGGCGGTAAAATTCCTCGTGGCGCGCTGATGATTGGGCCTCCGGGAACAGGTAAGACCTTGTTGGCTAGAGCTATTGCCGGCGAAGCTAAAGTGCCATTTTTTACTATTTCCGGTTCGGATTTTGTTGAGATGTTTGTTGGTGTGGGCGCATCCCGTGTTAGGGATATGTTTGAGCAAGCCAAGAAAAATGCTCCCTGTATTATCTTTATAGATGAGATTGATGCCGTGGGTCGTCAGCGTGGTGCCGGTTTGGGCGGTGGCAATGATGAGCGCGAGCAGACATTAAATCAGCTGCTGGTTGAAATGGATGGGTTTGAGGGTAACGAAGGCATTATCGTCATTGCAGCTACAAACCGTGCGGATGTGTTGGATAAGGCTTTGTTGCGTCCCGGACGATTTGATCGTCAAGTAACGGTAGGTCTGCCTGATGTTAGAGGTCGTGAGCAGATTCTTAAAGTTCACATGAAAAAAGTACCCGCAGCTGATGATGTTGAAGTTAAGTATATAGCTCAAGGCACACCGGGTTTTTCAGGGGCTGATTTGGCTAATTTGATCAACGAAGCTGCATTATTTGCTGCCAGAATGAATAAGCGCGTGGTCAATATGTCAGATCTTGAAAAAGCCAAGGATAAATTGATCATGGGCGTTGAAAGAACGTCTATGGTGATGAATGAGAAAGAAAAGAAAATGACTGCTTACCACGAAGCAGGTCATGCGATAGTAGGCAGGCTGGTTCCTGAGCATGATCCTGTCTACAAGGTGAGTATTATGCCTAGAGGTCGTGCGCTTGGTATTACCATGTTTTTACCTGAACGCGATCAGTACAGTGCCAGCAAGCAAAAATTGGACAGTATGATTTCCAGTTTATACGGTGGCCGTATTGCAGAAGAGATTATTTTTGGCCAGGAACAAGTCAGTACCGGTGCCTCTAATGATATTGAGCGCGCTACTGAGTTAGCTAGAAATATGGTGACCAAATGGGGATTTTCTCAACGACTGGGGCCATTGTCATACAGTGAAGAAGAGGGTGAAGTTTTTCTAGGACGTTCGGTGACGCAGCATAAATCAGTTGCTGAAGAGACCTCTCATACTATTGATGAAGAGATTCGCTCTTTTATTGATCGTAACTATGAGCGTGCAGAAACCATTCTGAAAGAAAATATAGATATTTTACATGCCATGTCGGCAGCGTTGATGAAGTATGAGACTATCGATAAATCTCAAATTGACGATTTGATGTCTCGTAGACCTGTAAGAGATCCTGAGGGTTGGGAAGATGTTCCTCCTTCTCATTCATCTCATGGAGACGCTGTAACCGATGATGTTAAAGGTAAAGAAGATAATAAAAATGAGAAATCAATCGGTGGAGCTGCTGAGCAAAGTTAACAGTTCTCCGGATTAAAACTAAAGGAGAGGCTATGCCTCTCCTTTTTTTATGCAATTTTGAAACAAACTTGAAAAAAACATTTCATTGACAGCAAGGTGTCTTGCCATTGCTGTAATTCCTAGTAAATAGAGACTATTAAAATATCTGGATACGGAGGCTTGGATTCATGACAAGAAAATATTTTGGAACTGACGGTATCAGGGGAAAGGTGGGAGAGCCTCCGATAACAGCGGATTTTTTATTAAAGCTGGGTTGGGCCGCTGGTCGGGTGTTTGCCAATGAAGGTCATGGCTTTGTCCTAGTTGGTAAAGATACCCGTATTTCGGGTTATATGTTTGAGTCAGCTTTGGAGGCAGGATTAACTGCTGCGGGCGTGGATACTCGTTTGCTAGGGCCTATGCCAACGCCGGGTATAGCTTACTTAACCCGTACCTTAAGGGCTCGAGCAGGAATTGTCATTAGCGCCTCTCATAACCCTTATTACGATAACGGGGTTAAGTTTTTTTCAGTGCAAGGTACAAAACTGCCTGATGAAATAGAGAAAAAAATAGAAGAGTATATTGATTCGCCGATGACCACAGTGGATTCATCAAAATTGGGTAAGGCGAAACGGTTAGTTGATGCTGCCGGTCGCTATATTGAATTTTGCAAGGCCAGTGTACCGACTCGACATGATTTTAGCGGCATGAGGATTGTAATCGATTGCGCTCATGGAGCGACTTACCATATAGCTCCGCATGTGTTTAGCGAAGTAGGTGCGGAAGTTGTTACGATAGGTGCTGAACCCGATGGGCTTAATATTAATGACGAATGTGGCGCAACTAAACCTGAAAAATTAGCCGCAACAGTCTTATCTTATCGTGCCGATTTAGGTATTGCATTGGACGGCGATGGCGATCGATTGGTAATGGTTGATCATAAAGGTGAAATCGTAGATGGTGACGAGCTCATTTATATCATTGCTAAATCAAGACAAGATGCAGGGCAGATGTCTGGACCTGTAGTTGGCACGTTAATGACAAATCTGGGAATGGAACACGGCCTGAAGAAGCTGGGTATAAATTTAATTAGAGCCAAGGTGGGTGACCGGTACGTTATGGAAATGCTGGCAAAGCATAAAGGAATTTTGGGAGGAGAGAATTCCGGTCATATCATTTGCCTGGATAAAACGACAACAGGTGATGGCATTATTTCGGCATTGCAGGTGATGGCTGAAATGCAAAACAGTGGGAAAAATTTGCATGAATTGAAGTCTGGAATGCAAAAATACCCGCAAGTTCTAGTGAATGTAAAAACAAATAAGAAAATAAACCCTGATGATGATGTGAATATACAAAAGTCAATGAAAGACATTGAGAAAAAGCTGGGTGATACCGGTCGGGTATTACTTAGAGCTTCAGGTACTGAACCATTAATTCGCGTTATGGTGGAAGGACAAGATAATGATTTGGTCAAAAGTTACGCAAACCAATTAGCTGGCGATGTTAAGAAAGCAATAGGTGCTTGAACTAAGCGCTGATAGCATATACTATACGTCCTTTTATTCTGGCTGGGCAGTTGTTGTTCAGTGGTAGACAACCAAATTCAGATATTTCATTAGTTTCCGGTAGTAATTGCTGCTGATGAAGGGTGTTGTTGCAGAAAAAATATAAATCATATGCGGTGGTAGTGCCATGCCGAATATTGAAAGCAGTTTAATTAGGCGGGACTTCGCTGATGCGGAATCCTTTTTACAGATTTATCATTCGATTTAGAGTAGTTTAGCTATCATGTATCAGGTAATTATTGTTGTTCATGTGTTGTTGGGTTTGGGAGTTATTGGATTGGTATTAATCCAGCAAGGCAAAGGTGCTGATGCTGGCGCGGCTTTTGGTACTGGCTCTTCAGGTTCTGTTTTTGGTGCTCAGGGCGCTGGGTCATTTTTGACACGGGCTACAGCCATTCTGGCAACCTTGTTTTTTACAACTAGCCTGGGACTTGCAGTGTTAAATGGCCAGCAAGGCCGCCCGCTTGATTTAATGACTACTCCTCAAGTTGAGCAAGATACGCTTGGTATTCCTGAGGTAGATGTAAAGAAAGGTGCTGAGAGCATCCCTTCTGTCCCAACTGCTCCGTTAGCTACTGAAGCTGAACAGCCAGCTAAAAAAAATAAATAATCTGTTGTTTATACAAAAATAAAGATAGTGTCGATTAATAATTTAGTATCTTTATAAATATGTTTTAGCCGATGTGGTGAAATTGGTAGACACGCCATCTTGAGGGGGTGGTGACGCAAGTTGTGCCGGTTCAAATCCGGCCATCGGCACCAAATATACCCTGCTAGAGATTTTTTCTTTAGCAGGGTTTTTTTTGTTAGAAACATACTGAGGCAATGTTTATTGAAATGTCTCAAATCCCTATCAGATTTTATGGCTGGTCATCTGCTTGCAGGCAGCTCGATAAAGCAAATTGTAAAATGAAAAGTGTCATTGTAATGGGATATAGCAGGTAATGCTGTTGCAAGCCAAGACTGGCCATAACACAAAGCATCAGAATCCAGGGTTGAAGCCTGCTCTTGTCAGAAAGAGACTGCATTTGACGTAGTGTTTCGTAATCAATGTTATGTCGTTGACCGATAAAAAATAGTGAAACAAATGCTGTCATAAATGCGAAATAAAGTGGATATAGAAAGAATATCGGTGAGTCTTCGTTAAATAACGGTTTCCAATAAGCAAACCATGCCAGCAACATACTACTGGCAAATATGTCATGCCAAATTTTTGTGGATATTGTTTTGTAAATGATTCTAAAAATACAGATTACCGCTAATCCTAAGCTGATATAAATAATTAACGGCGATATCAGTCTATTTTGTAGTGGACTCTGGGTTTGAACCATAAAACTTAAGGTGAGGCTAATGGCGATAAAAAATGGCATGGCAGTATGTAGAATTTAGTTGTTGTGAATCAATTGTGTTAGTTTATGGGCATATTAGATATTGTTTATGCACAGATTGATTTTATTTTGTTAAAGAGTAGGCTGAGACTGTCGCAGGCGTTGTGCATTAAGGTTTAATAATAGTAACCTATTGATTATTATTCACAATAAGTTTCTGTATAAAAACACTACAATTTAACAGGGAGGCAGACATAATCAGGCCTGAGCAGTGTTATATAAACGCTATGCACAGAGTTATGCACAGGAATTGTGGAAAAGGAGTGTATGTGGTTGATTATTGGATTTTAGCAATTAAGTTCAACAGGGAAGCTTAGCATCTGATCAATTCGTTTCAGGAGAATACCGTGACCGAACAAATGAGATATATCCGCTGGTTTAATGAATTAACTATCGACGATGTGGTGTTGGTCGGCGGTAAAAACGCATCGCTGGGCGAAATGTATCGTGAATTGACCCCGCAAGGCATCATGATTCCCAACGGCTTTGCAGTGACGGCTGAAGGTTACCGTTATTTGCTGAATCAGGCCAATGCATGGGAGCCGCTGCATCAGGCCATGGATGACCTGAACCCTGACGATGTCGCAGACCTTGCACGTCGCGCCCGTAAAGCCCGTGAAATCATCTATGCCGCGCCTTTGCCTGCTGATCTTGAGAAGCAGATTCTGGACGCGTTTGCTCAATTGCGTCAACAGTACGGCGAGGACTTGAGTGTTGCCGTACGCAGTTCGGCGACCGCGGAAGACTTACCGACCGCCAGTTTTGCCGGACAGCAGGATACCTACCTTAATATACGCGGAGACCAGGCGTTACTGAATGCCTGTAAACGCTGCTTTGCCAGCCTGTTTACCGACCGCGCCATTCATTACCGGATAGATCAGGGTTTTGATCATTTCAAGCTGGCGCTGTCGATAGGCGTGATGAAGATGGTGCGCTCCGATCTGGATGCCAGTGGCGTGATGTTTTCGCTGGATACCGAATCGGGATTCAGTGATGTGGTTTTTATTAACGGGGCTTATGGGCTGGGCGAAAATGTCGTGCAAGGCGCAGTAGACCCAGATGAGTTTTATGTGCACAAACCCACTTTTGAGCAGGGCTATCGTGCCGTATTAAAACGCACCTTAGGCGCAAAAAAGATAAAAATGGTTTATAGCGACGGCAGCACGCATGAAACTACGCGCAATACCGTGACATCCATCCAAGAGCGTAACCATTTTTGCATTACCGACCAAGATGCGCTCACGCTTGCCGACTATGCCATCAAAATAGAAAAGCATTATAGCGCCAAGGCAGGCCAAGCCAGGCCGATGGACATGGAATGGGCGAAAGACGGCATTGACGGCAAGCTGTATATCGTTCAGGCGCGGCCTGAAACTGTGGTATCGCAGCTGAACGGCATGATTTTGGAGCAATACAGCCTAAAAGAAAAAGCCGAGCCGATTATCACGGGGCATTCGGTGGGCAGCAAGATTGCGACAGGCAATGCACGTATTATTGAAAAATTGGAACAACTTGGCGATTTCAAACCGGGGGACGTACTGGTGGCAGACACTACAACGCCAGACTGGGAACCGGTAATGAAGATTGCCTCGGCGATTATTACCAATCGCGGCGGCCGTACCTGTCATGCCGCGATTATCTCGCGGGAGCTGGGAGTCCCAGCAGTGATCGGTTGTGACAACGCCACGACAGCCATTAAAAACAATACACCTATCACCGTGTCCTGTGCCGAAGGGGATGTAGGCAAGGTCTATTCCGGCATCCTTGACTTCGACATTAAAACCACGGATCTGTCC
>JAQTLI010000136.1 GCA_028714995.1 Methylobacter sp.
TCTCCGGTCGAGCTGAATTTGCTGAACAAGGATCTGTCCAATACCTTTGTCGCCAACAGTTTCAACACCAAAAACATCCTGGTCGCGGACATCGAGCGCGGCGGCGTGTTTGCGTCGATTTACGGCACGCTGGAGTTGATGGATCCGGTCATGCGCAGCAACCTGATCGGCGTGGTGGTCAACAAGTTTCGCGGCGACCGGCGTTTCTTCGACGAGGGAGAAAAGATCATCGCCGAGCGCTTCTGCGTTCCCGTTTTAGGCGTGCTGCCGTTTAAGCCGCTGAATATCGACATGGAAGATTCCCAGTCCCTGCGCAATTACCGGCAACGCCTGGACGATGCCAAAATCCGCGTTGCGGTGATCGCCTACCCGGGCCTGAGCAATTATAACGACCTCGATGTGTTGATGGGCGATCCCGAGCTATATGTCGAGCTGATCCACGATTACCGGCCGCTGGAAAGCTTCGATATGGTGCTGTTGCCGGGCAGCAAAACCGTGATCCGCGATTTACAATGGCTGAAAAAGCAAGGCTTGTTTAAGGAGATCTTGCGGTTCAACAGGCCGGTGTTCGGCATCTGCGGAGGCTATCAAATGCTCTGTCAGAGTTTGCACGATCCCGATGCGATTGAACATGAATCCGAGATTGTCGAAACAGGCTTGAGTTTTATCGACGATACGGTGCTGTACCAAAGCCCTAAAATACTCACGCGCGGGCAGTACCCGCTGTTTTCATACGCTGGGATCAGCGGCTATGAAATCCATTGCGGCCGAATGGACAAGTATCCGCTGTATTATCAGGGCGGCCTGTTCTCAGGCACCCATGTGCATGGCGTTTTTGATGACGACGCATTCCGCACCGATTATTTTAAAGCCATCAACCAGCAATATCAGGGCTATGCCTATTCGCATTATCGTGAAGCCGAAATACAGGGCTTTGCCGATATGGTCGCGGAAAATCTGGATATAGCCGCCATTTTGCGAGCGTTACAGGCAGACTGATATGTTTTTTGAATTGGCGGCTTTGGCGTATCTTTTTGACATGTTTTTTGGTGAATTCCCCTGCAAACACCCAGTGATATTGATGGGTGATTTTATTAATGTGTTTGAACGCCGTTTTTACAGCGACCGGATTTTGTCCGGCGCGCTATTGGTGGTTGGCTTAATTGCATTGACCCTATTGATAAGCGTCACGTTGGTTTACCTGTGCGGCTTTTTACCCGCTTGGTTGTCGTTGATCATTTTGGCGATATTCGCCTCCACCGGACTTGCCATGAATATGCTGCACGAGAGTGTCGCCGCCCTGTTGACTACCGAGCAGCCCAAACAGGCGTTAAGCTATCTGGTCAGCCGCGATACCGAAGACATGACCGAAACCGAAGTTTATAAAGCCGGACTGGAAACCTGGGCGGAAAATCTCAGCGACGGTGTTATCGCGCCGCTGTTTTACCTGCTGCTGTTCGGCTTGCCGGGGATTGCCGTATACAAAGCCATCAATACCATGGATTCGATGATTGCCTATAAAACCGAACGCTATTTTTATTTCGGCAAGACCGCGGCGATAGCGGACGACATAGCCAATTACATTCCTGCGCGGCTGACCGCATTGCTAATTGTTGCATTGGCAAAAAACAAGCAGCGCGCCTGGCAGTGTCTATGGCGGGATGGCAACAAACTGGAAAGCCCCAATGCCGGTTTTCCCATTGCGGCAATGGCCGGTGCCTTGGGCGTTGCCTTGGGCGGCGATTCCAGTTATCACGGCCAAATAAAGCATAAACCGACACTGGGTTTGGCCGTCAATTCGGTCGATAAACCTGCATTAACCAAGGCATTGCAAATGAAAACAGGTATTAATCTGATGGTTTTAGGCCTATTGGCAACTGGAGTCTTGCTGTCGTGAAAACACTGTTTATAGGTGGGATAAAAAGCGGCAAGTCCCGGTTGGCGGAAGCGTATATCTTAGAGCAAGTAGCAACCGGCAGGCCCTACTATCTGGCGACTACCGAGTTTTTTGATGACGGGATGCAGGCGCGTATCCATATTCATCAACAACGCCGCCAAGATTCTTTCATAACCATTGAAGAACCCGTCAAGCTGCTTGAAGCAATGCAAAAATGCCAGGGACCTGTACTGATTGAATGCGTGTCAATGTGGCTGAACAACCAGCTGTATCATCAAATTTCCGAGACGGATATCTTGCAGGAACTGGAGGCAGTGTTACAGCTATCCAGCGACATGGTTTTGGTGCACAATGAAGTCGGACTGAGTGTGATTTCAGATAACCGTTTGGCCCGGCAATTTGTTGACCTGTCCGGCAAGGCCGCCCAGTTGATGGGGCAGTATTGTGACATGGTATTTTTTTGTAGCGCAGGCTTAAAAATTCAGATGAAATAGAGCATGTTTGTTTAGTGCAGACCCAGTTTATTAAAAGCAAAACAACAGAGACAATAGTGAAAAGTGTAGTTTGTAAGTATTCATTTAAAATAGCCTTGGTACTACTGATTGCCGGCTGCGCCAGTGAACCGGCAATTCAACCCGATGAGTCGTATCGTGATATTGGCGGGGCAATTGATCATCCCAATAATTATTCGGCGGGCACCTTAACCGGTATTTACGCCAATTCTCAGCCTGTCCATAACTTTATTCAACACATGGTGCATGTGCATGGCTTTTCGGAAAGCTATCTGAACGGTTTGTTTTCGCGAGCCAATCGATTGCAATCCGTTATTAACTTGGAAGGTGACGCTTTCCAACCTCCCGGCACCAAGCCGGCACCGCCAAGACCAGGTAGTTGGACGCGTTATCGCAAGCAATTTATCACTGAGGCGCATATCAACCACGGCGTAGAGTTTTGGAGCAACAATGCCGATGCCATTCAAAAAGCCAGTGCCACTTATGGCGTCGATCCTGAATATATTGTTGCGATTATCGGCGTGGAAACTTTTTTCGGCCGTAATGTCGGAAAAACTTGCACTTTCAATGCGTTAACTACGTTGGCGTTCGATACCCAAAGGCGTGCCAAATTTTTTACGACAGAACTGGAAAATTTTTTGCTGATGACCCGCGAAGAAGGATATGAGCCTCTTAAGCCGGTTGGCTCCTGGGCTGGCGCAATGGGCTTGGGCCAGTTCATGCCGAGCAGTTTTCGCACTCTGGCGGTTGATTTCAACAACGATGGACATCGTGATCTTTGGCATCAGCACGATGCAATCGGCAGCGTAGCGCATTATTTTTCGCGTAGCGGTTGGCAAAACAACATGCCGGTAGCGGAACAAATCAGAGGCAATTACGGCGAATCAATTATTGCGCTGAGTACAGATCATGGCAATGAATACTGGCATGTACACCCCAATTTCAAGGTGATTAAAAAATATAACAACAGCGATAAATATGCGATGGCGGTGCATCAACTCGCGCAGGCTATTAAGCAGCGGTATTTATAAGCAGGGATCAAAGAGTCAACTCTTTTTTGATTTCTGTTTATGGGCAACGCTTCGCTTCTGTCCGACTTGTCTGGTTACATAACAACAGGCGTCAACGGTGTTTTTTGCCCTTGCCGGGTTTTTGGGTAGGCTTGTTCCGAAAACTGCCGGGGAACAAGTCGGCTCGTAGCACCAAAAAATCTTGGTAGTATGGGTCACCGGATTTCATCCGTTTAAATTGTGCATGGAAGTATTGGATGGCTTCCGACTTTTTATTAATACGGATTAAACATCGGATCAAGTTGTGCTGGCTTAGTGTCGTGTCTGGATGCGCATCCCCCAGCAGTTTTCTCTGAATGACTAATGCCTGCTGGCTGAATTCAACCGCTTCGTTATGCTTGTGTAAATCGGTGAAGTAAGTAGAAACGTTATTCAGCGAGGTTGCAGTAATGGGATGTTCCTCCCCTAGCAGTTTTCGCAGGATAGTCAGTGCTTGAAAACCGAGCTCCAGAGATTTATCGTGTTTGCCCAATTTGTTGTGATAGAGAGCGAAATTAGCAAGCGATCTCGCTGCATCAGGATGATCATTCCCAAGCAGTTTGTGATGGATGTCCAACGCTTGTTGTCCGAGTCCCAATGCAACATCGTGTTCGCCCAACATATAATGGTAACTGGCGACATTGGACAACGAAGCCGCCGTATCAAGATGCTCATTTCCAAACAGCTTGCGTCGGATGGCTAGCGCCTGCTGACCGAATTCCATCGCTTTATCGCGTTTACCCACCTGACTGTAAAAACTAGCAACATTGGCTAAGGACATTGCTGTATCGGAATGATTTTCCCCATGCAGTTCGCGTCGAATAGCCAATGCTTGCTCCCCCAATGTCAGAGCCTCTTTGTTATTGCCCATCTTTGAATTTACGGTAGCCAAATCGCTTAACAAATGAGCCTGCAAGGCGGTACCGGCCTTGGCAGTTGTTTCGTACAACGCCAGCGCACGTTCGATGTCATATTTGGCATCCTCATAGCGGCCCCAGTGAAAGGCTGGGTAGGCTTGCAGCCAAATCATACGTACCGCCATCAAGGTATATCCCAAGCGTTCGGCGTTATGCCGCCAGGCTTCCAGATGATCCAGACCGGCTTCAAAAAGGGGCAAATCGCGAAAGTCTCGCCGATGCGCCTCGAACCAATCGCCTAAGCACCGACCGCAACCTTCCGCCCAGTCACGTAACGATTCCAGCGGCACATCTTCGCGTCGCACTTCGCGCACCAAACGATGAATCGCATAACGCTCACCATCGTCCGGCTGTTGCAGGATGCGTAAAGCTACCCCCCAGAGACAAAGCCCCGGTGAGGACGGAAGGCTTGTCCTGGTCCAGGGCGGCGCACAGCAGGGACAGCGCCATCGGCGCCGAACCGCTCCAGGTCAGCAAGTCCAGCACTTCCCGCAGCAAGGGTTCTTCCTCAAATAATGTTTCGTTGATCTTGAGCGTAGCATAAATATCCGCTTCGTGACCGGTCAGGCTTTCTCCTTGTAAACGGGCGGGGAAAGCAGATCTGGGGTTGTCACGCAGCAGTTCCAAATATTGCCCCCAACTTATCGCAGGGCGGCGGTGCAGATAAGCCCCGGCCAGTTCCAGGGCCAGCGGCAGGCCATCCAGGCGTTCCACGATCAATCGGGCGGCCTGGGTTTGTTCCTCATCATCCGGCTCTCTGTCCGCTTCCTGTATCAACAATTGCAGACCCAGCTCCGGCGTCAGGATATTTAAGGCCACCGGGTTAAAGCCCGGCTGTTCAGTGCGGCTGGTCACTAATATGTGCGGGTTGGTCTGCGGCTTGGGCAGGAAGTCCTTGATGTCCGCCAATTGCTCCAGGTTGTCGAACACGATCAAGCAATCCGAAGTTTCCCGCAGGCGGCGTAGGGCAGTTTGGATTTTGAACGGCTGGTCTGACAAGGGCGACACCCAGCGTGCATCTTCCGCCAGCTTGATGAGCTGGGCGGTGATGTCCTGGTCGGCGTTGATCCAGATGACGCCGTTGGGATATTCATCTCGGTAGGCATGGGCGTATTCCACTGCCAACTGGGTTTTGCCCAAGCCACCCAAGCCTTGAAAAGCGGCGGTCTGGCCGATGGATGTGCGCTTGCCGTCGCAAAGTTGGTGACGCACTTCGGCCAATGCATCGCGGCGACCGACCATTTGTTCGCCCTTAGGGCGGAACGGTACGTAAAATACTGGTTTGTCCGGGCTGTAATCGGCCACGGCTGTGTTGATGCTGGACGAAGGCTTGACTGCGCTGGCGGCGATGTTGGTCATGTGCCGCAGGCAATCCAACAGAGGTTCGCCGAAATCTTGGAAAAACACCGGTTCAATGGCGGGCGTCGGCGATTTGAAATGAGCTCTTTGCGCTTCCGGTAGCAACACGTAGTGGGGACCGGCCGCGCCTTGGTATACCTCTTCCAGCATCCGTAACTGGTCAGTGAAATCCTCGTCTGCCAAACTGAAACCGATGAACAAAAAACTACGGCTGGCTAATTGATGGCGCAAGGTTTGGATAGCGGCTTCGTAGCGCTTTTCGGTGGAATCATCTGCGTACAGACGTTGGTAACTGTCGGGCGTCAGGATGATGTTGGCGCTATCGCCGATGTGCCCGTGCAAATGCCAGATGGTAGGTTTCTTAACGCCATCACGCAGTAAATTGCATTGCTCGACAGCGGCTTCTATGTTCCATTTATCCACATCATGTGCTCTCGGACAGGCCCAATGGAGCACATTGTCGTAGTTGGTGGTGACGACCAAGTCGGAACCCAGTTGCCACACAAGCCGGGCCAGTTCCAGGCTGGCATCTTGGGCTTGGTCACTGGTTTTATCCAGCTGGCATTTGAGAAAATTGTGCCAATTAGCACCCAAGGCTTGCCGAGCTTCCTTAGCGGCATCCAGCAATCTGCCTTTATTGACCAAACTGCCAACCAAGGCCTCGTCGTCCGGTTTCTTTCCTTCTTCTAATTGCTTTACCGACGCCATCAGCAATGCTTTCCAGCTGGGGAACAGCGGTTCGCCGGATTTGGCCAACACGGTCATGGATACGCCGGCGCCGACAAAGGGGATGACTTTACCGTGTTTTAGGCTTTCTTCTAGCTGCCGGGGAATGTGCATGTATTGTTCGTCGTGATAGGTTGATTTTTATGAATTATAACCATTCACGTGTCGGTTATGTGGATAATATGGAACCAATGGGGCGAATAGTTCAAATTGACGTTTTGGTTGATGCTCGACTCACTCAACATCCCCAATCGGCGCGGCAAAGGCATCAGAAACCAGTTCCTTTATGTCATCTCCAGTCAGCGACTTTAAGAAAGCGATTAGGTCATCCATTTCGAGTGCAGTTAAATTCAGCGGCTTGATTAAAGGGTCAAGGTTTTCATTGGGGATGCCGCCGCGATTGTAGAATTCAACAACCTGTTGCAGGGTTTCAAGGCTGCCGTTGTGCATATAAGGTGCGGTCAAGCTGATATTGCGCAGCGACGGGGTTTTGTATTTCCAGCGGTCTTGAGGGTTCTGCGTGACTTCATAGCGGCCGAGGTCGTTGGGTTTTGTTTCTGCTACCGAATTGATCAGTGGGGTTGCGACGTCAACATAGACGCCGGGCGCTACCTGCACCCGTTGTTTTTCACCTGTTTTTCCCATAGCCTCTGCGTAACCGATGCCGGTGTTGTGGTTGTCATTATCGGTAAACAGGGCGTATTTTGGCGTAATGGTGTGGCAGCCGGAACAGTTGGCCTTGCCGTTAAACAGCTCAAAACCGCGCCGGGCTTTATCGTCCAGCGCATTCT
>JAQTLI010000137.1 GCA_028714995.1 Methylobacter sp.
ACAAAACCAACGTTCCCCACAATAAAGGCGGAACCAGCCAGAACCAGTTTTGGTAGAAGGTGGCGGGCGGGTTCTTCAGATAAGGCACTTCGTATAAGCCTGCCCAGGTCTGATGTATCGGCGAGCGTTCCAGAATTTCTCCCGATGCCAGCGATACTGTGGAAATACCGGTGTTGGTGACGCGCAATACCGGGCGGCGAAACTCTACGCCGCGAGCCAGGGTCATGTACATGTGCTGGTAGGGTTCCTGCCATGCGCCGTACCAGGAATCATTGGTGGCGTTAACGATGAACTGTGCGCCCAGTTGAGCCAGCGAGCGGGTAAATCCGGGGAACAGACTTTCGTAGCATATTTGCGCGCCCATTTTATAGCCGTTCCAGTGTAGTAACTCGGTAGGGCCGTGGCCTCGTGCAAAATGTCCTGTGGGTGGCAGCCATTTGCGGATTTCTGGGAATATCTGTTCGCCGGGGATGTATTCGCCGAAGGCAAGCAAGATCGACTTGCTGTAATGCGGCGGCACTATCTCGCCGTCCTTGTTCAATACAAACATGGAATTGGTGATCAGGCGGGTTTGTTCATCGACACTATAAGCGCCGGTAATAAGCGGCAGTTGCCGTTCATGGAGAAACTGCGCCAGTACTACGGGGAAGTCGTCGGATTTAAACTGCTCACCCAGCAATGCCGGAAATGCAGTTTCAGGCCACATGGCGAAGTCAATTTTGGCGTCTTTATGGGCTTTGAGTGCGTTGTCGGTAAGTGTGAGATAGCGGTTGAAAATTTCGTCGCTATAACCTTTGCCCAGCTCGGCGGCCAGTTTTTCTGCGTTATCGATATAGGCCTGAATCAGCAGGGTTTTAAACGATGCATCCGGTTGCGGGAGTCTGTTTTTAAGCCAAAGGCCGCCGATATTCAGCAGCATAAAGCCTGTAACGACTGTGGCTAAGATGATTTTACCGGCGTTTTGTTTGCGCTTTTCCCAGGCAATATAAAGCGGCAGATTACAAAGCAGGGTAGCGGCGCTGAGTCCGCTAAAACCGATCATTTCTGCCCAATGGTAAACGGGAATGTTTGCGCCATACCATGAATAACCGAAGTTCCAGTCAAACAGGGTCAGCGAATAGGCTTCGCAAAGAATAGTGATCAACGCCATCAACCCCAGCGAAAGCCGCTCCGACCACTGAAATTTCTTTCGTCCCCAAAACCACAATACACCGGCTAGCGGCACAAACAAGTGGGCTATCAAACCATAGACCAACATGCCTATGACCGCCACTGGCCAGTCCAGATGGGCAAACTCATGTAACAGGTAAGTGACCCAGTTAAAGCCGATCAGCGTGAAGACGAAAGAGGTGGTTAAGCCGCCAAGAAAAACGCTTTTTAGGCGGGTCTGCTGATTCCAGAACATCCATAACGGCACAAAGCAGAACAAGGAAGCCCAAGGTGGGAAGGGAATGTAACTGGTACCGATTAAAAATCCAGAGAGGACGGGGAGTAACCAAATCATAGGTTTGCTGGGCGAAGCGCTGTTCATGGTGTGTTAAACCTAAAAGTCATTTCCATTGGATTAAGGAAATAAATCGATGTGGATTGTGTTGCACCTGCAGAAGACTTGGCTTAACCCGACTTTGGGGTAGAGTTTGTCGGGTTAAGCTATGCTCGGTTTGTGCCTATTCGACTGTAACCCGACCTGCAAATACTAAGAATATGCTGTTTTAGCCTTGGATTCATTTTCCATGAATTTCGTCATGCAAGGCGCGGTATTCGTTAGTCAGTTTATGATTGGGAACATAGTGGACGAGTGGTCGCGATTCTGTGTGCGACTCTCTGACCTTAATGGATGGGGATATCATTGAAGCAAGAACAGGAAGTCCTTCCGCAATAAGCTCATTAACTAATTGGTTAGGCAAATTTGCCTGTTTTTGAAATTGATTAACGATGATGCCTTCAATTTCAAGGTGTTGATTATGATCTGCTTTAATTTCTGCTACCGATTGCATTAATGTATATAACGCTTCTCTGGAGAAGGTATCGCAATCAAAAGGAATTAAACATTTATCGGCAGCGATTAATGCAGATTGACTGTAGAAATTCAGAACAGGCGGTGTATCTATATAGATTTCGTCAAAACCATCCAGGCTATCCAGCGCTTCTTTTAATTTGAAAATTTTCATGCGTGATTCCAGTCGAGTCCGCAATAGCTCAAGTTCAGGATGCGCAGGAAGAACAAACAGATTAGGGAACGGTGTCTCGTGTATGGCGCTTTCAAGTCCAGATCCGGATGAGCCGCTGCCAAACAGAGAAAGGCTCAGGCAATCTTTAAAAAAGTAGGCAATAGTTTTATTGCTATCACTGATCGTTTCGCCGAGCAGGTATTGCGTTGAGTTGCACTGAATATCCAGGTCGATTACTAGAGTACGCTTGCCTTCAACGGCACTGATGGCGGCCAAATTACACGTAATCGTAGATTTTCCGACGCCCCCTTTCTGGTTGAAAATGACTCTGCGCATGTTATTCCTCAATAAATCATATAGTTGAAAGCCGCATTATAAGGCTTAAGCCGGTAATATCAAATGCGTACAAAGGTATTATGGTGACATTCCGGGCATTCCGGGATTTCACTGGGTGTTTTGAAAGCAATTTCTTTGCCGCAGTCGTCACAAATAAAAGTACCTGGCCCTGTAATGTCGCCACTTTGGTAAGTGTGTTTTTCCGCTATCTGTCCAATTTTTGCCAATTCCACACGGGTTTTATCGGCGAGACTTAGAAAAGCATCCAGCGCGAAGTTTTCAATCAACTCGATATCAAACTTAAACCACTCAGAGAGCGATTCGCTGTCTTTTTCAGTTGTCAACTCATGAGCCGCGTGCTCAATATCCCTTTTGACAAATCCTGAAACCTTATCAAGCTCTTCTTTCGTCAAGTCGCTGTCTTTGGCGGCTTTTTCTTTTGAAATTTCCAGGGCTTCAGCAAAAGAAAGCAGCGTATCTTCCATGGTTTCATGAAGATGCTTCATGATATCAGTATAGGCGGCAACAAATTTATTTTTAATCATGGTTTTCAACTCCTGGAAAATGGCACTTTAGATTTAAGCAACTGTACGGTATTCTAACGCTTTTGACCGGTAAAAGACGAGAAGGATGCAAGAAAATTATAAGCCGTTGGCTATTGAGCAAGAAGTACACAAGGCCTGGGAAGAATCAGGCGTGTTTAATGTGTCAAAGTCTTCCACCCAGGAAAAGTATTATTGCTTGTCCATGTTCCCTTATCCCAGCGGTAGATTACACATGGGACATGTACGTAACTATACCATTGGGGATGTAATCAGCCGTTATCAGCGTATGTTGGGGAAAAATGTAATGCAGCCCATGGGCTGGGATGCATTTGGCTTGCCCGCAGAAAATGCCGCGATGAAACACGGCGTTCATCCTGCCGACTGGACTTATGACAACATCGATTATATGCGCGATCAGCTTAAACGACTGGGTTTTGGCTATGATTGGAGCCGCGAATTAGCGACTTGTGATCCGTCTTACTATCGCTGGGAACAATGGTTTTTCCTCAAGCTGCTGGAAAAGGGTCTGGTTTATAAAAAAACCGCACCGGTCAACTGGTGTCCTCATGATATGACCGTTCTGGCTAATGAACAGGTTATTAATGGTTGCTGCTGGCGTTGTGATACGCAAGTTGAGCGCAAGGAAATCGCCCAGTGGTTTTTGAAGATTACGGCTTATGCTGATGAATTGCTGGAATCACTGGAAGCTCTGGACGGCTGGCCGGAACAGGTCAAGACTATGCAGGCTAACTGGATTGGTCGTTCTGAAGGTGTGGAGATGGATTTTCCTGTGCCAGAGTTGGATCAGCCGTTGAGTATTTATACCACTCGTCCTGATACCTTGATGGGTGTGACTTATCTTGCCGTGGCTGCTGAACATCCTCTGGCGTTAAGAGCGGCAGAAAATAATCCTGAGATCAGCGCATTCATCGCCGATTGCAAGATGATGGAAACCTCGGAAGCGGCCATGGAAACCATGGAAAAACGCGGGGTTGACTCCGGCATTAAAGCGGTGCATCCAATTACCGGCGAGCAAGTTCCTGTTTGGATTGCCAACTTTGTACTGATGGGTTACGGCACAGGCGCGGTGATGTCTGTGCCCGCTCATGACCAGCGTGATTTTGAGTTTGCAAACAAGTACGGTATAGCCATCAAGCAGGTGATTTTTGCCAAAGACGGCGAAAATGCTGATTGTTCAGAGCAGGCTTATACGGTTAAAGGTGTATTGCGTAACTCAGGCGAGTTTGACGGCCTGACTTCCGAGCAGGCTTTTGTGAAAATCGCTGAAGTACTGGAAAAAGATAATAAGGGCCAGGGGAAGACCAATTTCCGTTTGCGCGATTGGGGCGTTTCCCGTCAGCGTTACTGGGGTGCGCCGATTCCGGTTATTTATTGTGATGACTGTGGGACTGTTCCTGTTCCTGAAAAAGACCTGCCGGTGGAGTTGCCTAAAGACGTGGTGCTTGATGGATCGCAATCCCCCCTGGTCGGGCATCCGACGTTTTCCCATGTTGCCTGTCCTTCGTGCGGTAAAGATGCCCGTCGGGAAACCGATACTTTTGATACTTTCATGGAATCCTCCTGGTATTTTGCCCGCTTTGCCAGCAGCAAGGCTGACAGTATGCTGGATGAAAGCGCCAAATACTGGTTGCCGGTAGATCAGTATATCGGCGGCATCGAACATGCTATTTTGCATTTGCTGTATGCGCGTTTTTATACAAAATTATTGCGTGACGAAGGCTTGCTAGTTTGTGATGAGCCGTTTAAGAAGCTGTTGACTCAGGGCATGGTGTTAAAAGACGGCAGCAAAATGTCCAAATCCAAGGGCAATACTGTCGATCCGCAGGCCTTGATTGATGAATATGGCGCCGATACTGTTCGTTTGTTCATCATGTTTGCAGCCCCCCCCGAGCAATCGCTTGAATGGTCTGACAGTGGCGTGGATGGCGCGTTCAGATTCCTTAAAAGACTCTGGAAGCAAGCGTATTCACATGTTGAGGCAGGCGGCTCTACGCAGGCAATTGATAAGCAGGCACTAACCGAAGAGCAGCAGGTGGTGCGTCGTCAGTTGCACCAGACCATCCAGAAAGTGACCGATGATTTTGGCAGACGCTATACCTTTAATACGGTTATTGCCGCGAATATGGAGCTGGTCAACACACTGTCAAAATTTACCGACGAGTCCGAGAATGGCAAGGCCGTTCGGCAGGAAGCGTTGGAAGCCATAGTGTTGATGTTATCGCCGATTGTTCCGCATATTTGCCATCAGTTGTGGCTGGACTTAGGGCATCAGGGAGCAGTGGTCAGCGAGTCATGGCCTCAGGTTGATGTGACGGCTTTGGTGCAGGATACAGTGGAGCTGGTGATACAGGTTAACGGTAAGTTGCGCAGTAAAATTTCGGTTTCGATCGTTGCATCCAAAGATGAAGTAGAGGCAATGGCGTTGGCTGATGAACATGTTAAGCGATTTATTGAAAACAAGCCGGTCAGAAAGGTGATTGTGGTGCCTAACAAGTTGATTAATATAGTAGTTTAAGGGGCTAGTGTTGACAAAAAAAGCGGTTATTGTTGTGGTTGTGTTGTTATTGAGTGCTTGCGGATATCATCTGAGAGGGGCTATTGCATTGCCTGTAGCTATGAAAAGTATTTATCTGGAGGGCGGTTCCGGACAGTTGCGCGATCAATTTAAGCAGGTAATGACATCAGCTTCTGTCCAGCTTGTCAGTTCTCGTCAGGGCGCGGGTATTGTGGTTAGAATATTGAACGAAGAGTCTAACCGACGTACGTTGTCTTTGAGCACCAGAGGCAAGTCTAACGAGTTTGAACTGTATTACCGCTTGGATTATGAGGTGACTAATGCCGGAAACGAGTTGTTGATGGAGCGGCAGCCTATAGAAATCAGGCGTGAATATTTTAATGATCAGCAAGATGTTATGGCCAAAGACAACGAAGAAAATGGGATTCGTAATGAAATGTATCAACAAGCCGTGCGTACTATAGCTAATCGGGCCAGAGTCGCCTTAGAGGCGAACGCGAAATAGCATGCGCATTAGGCCTGAGCAATTAAATACGGCGCTACAAAAAGGTTTGGCGCCTGTTTATTTTATCAGTGGTGATGAGCCTTTGCAGTTGGGTGAGATGGCCGATGCAGTCAGGAAAGCGGCAAGACAGGCGGGTTTTGAAACACGAGAAGTTTTTTCTGCAGATACAGGTTTTGAATGGAATGAATTGGCGGTGTCTGCGGGGTCTTTGTCTATTTTTGCAGATAAAAAAATTATCGATTTGAGATTGCCCTCCGGCGCCCCGGGAACGGAAGGTTCAAAAGCCTTAATCACTTATTGTGAGCGGTTATCGCCAGGGATGGTGTGTATGCCGCAAGCCAGCCGGGAGCTGGCGCGACGAGCTGAAGATACGCTGTTACTGATAACAGCAGGAAAGCTGGCAAGTGCCTCATTAAAAACGCGCTGGTTTCAAGCCTTGGATAAGGCGGGTTGTGTCATTCAGGTCTGGCCGTTAGAAGGGCAGGATTTAATCCGTTGGTTACAGCAGAGAATGAAATCCCGGGGATTGCAGGCTGAAGCAGAAGGTTTGCGGACACTGGCTGCCAGAATTGAAGGCAACCTGCTGGCTGCCGCCCAGGAAATAGAAAAACTCTATGTTTTATATGGACCTGGACACTTGAGTAATCAACAGATTGTTGAGGTGGTAGCCGATAGTTCCAGATTTGATGTGTTTAAGTTGATGGATGGCGTGCTGGCCGCTAGTGTAAACAGGATCTTCAGGATATTGTTCGGTCTAAAGGCAGAAGGGATTGCTGCACCGGTTGTGTTATGGGCTTTGACCCGGGAAGCGCGGGTATTAAGTAAAATTAAGCTGGCATTATCTCAAGGACAAAACAGGGAACTGGTATTCAAAAACAATCAAATCTGGGATAAACGTAAGCAGTTGGTTAGCGACGCTCTAAGCCGACTTAATGATAGCGATCTAAATAAAATACTGGTGTTGAGTGCAAAGGCGGATCGGCAGATTAAAGGGCAGCAGCAAGGCGATCCTTGGGAGACCTTACTGGTAGTTTGCCTGATGTTTGCATCGCCTACAGGACGTAGGCGAGGGGCGTAAGCAGGAGCGGAAGCTTCGCCTACAGGATGTAGGCGAGGGGCGTGAG